>SKNK01000387.1 GCA_007120565.1 Nitriliruptoraceae bacterium
ACGGGCGGATGTCGGGGATGACCTACGTCCCGGCGAGGGGGGAGATCGACGAGGTCTGGGCCGCGGTCCGTTCCGCGGTGGAACGCTGCCGTCGTGGCCGCACACCGGTGTTCCTGCACCTGCAGACGGTGCGGCTGTGGGGACACGCCGGCTCCGACGTCGAGTCCGGGTACCGGGCGCGGGATGAGATCGAGGCCGACGAGGCGCTCGACCCCCTACCTCGAGCGGCCCGGAGGCTGATCGAGTTGGGCGTGGCCGGACGCGACGAGCTCACGCGTCTGGTGGCCGACACACGGCGCCGGATCAACGACCGGACCGAAGAGGTCGCGGCATCGGCGACGCACCTGCACGACGTGGACGAGGTGATCGCGCCGTTGGCCCCGTTCTCGCCGGCGCGGGTTCGGGAGCAAGGCGCGCGTCGCGCTCCCATCGAGGTACGCGAGGACCGGTTCCCACACGGGGTCCCGGAGGCAGCCGAGGCTCCCCAGCGACGGACCCTGGCGGCCAACCTCAACGCGGCACTTCGCGACCAGTTGCTGGCGCGCGACGAGGTGGTGCTGTTCGGCGAGGACATCGGCCGGAAGGGCGGCGTGTACGGCGTGACCTCGGGGTTGCAGGCCAGCTTCGGGACGGGACGGGTCTTCGACACGCTGCTCGACGAGACCTCGATCCTGGGGCTCGCCCAGGGGTTCGGGCTGCTCGGCCAGCTCCCGATCCCTGAGATCCAGTACCTCGCGTACCTGCACAACGCGATCGACCAGCTGCGCGGTGAAGCCTGCTCGACCAGCTTCTTCTCGAACGGTGCCTTCACGACGCCGATGGTGGTGCGGATCGCCGGGCTTGCCTACCAGAAGGGCTTCGGCGGCCACTTCCACAACGACAACGCGGTCGGTGCTCTGCGCGACATCCCCGGGTTGGCGTTGGCCGTGCCGGCCCGCCCCGCCGACGCGGTTCGGATGCTGCGTGCTGCGGTGGGGATGGCCGCTGCTGACGGCCGTGTGGTCGCCTTCCTGGAGCCCATCGCCCTCTACCACGAACGCGACCTGCACGAGGAGGGGGACGGTGGATGGCTGCAGACCTACCCGGAAGACGACGAGGTAGCGCTGCCCGGCGAGGTCGGCATCTACGGCGGGGGACCGGCTGACCTGCTGATGATCACCTACGGCAACGGGCTACGGATGTCGCTGCGTGCGGCACGGCGCCTCGCCGAACGAGGGATCCGGGCGCGGGTGCTGGACCTGCGCTGGCTGGCGCCCTTGCCCATCGAGGCGATCCGGGCGCATGCGGCCGAGGTCGGGACGGTGCTGGTCGTCGACGAGGCCCGGGCCACCGCCGGTGGGATCGCCGACGCCGTGATCGCGTCGTTGGTCGAGGCTGACTCGGCAGCCGGGTCGGCAGCGGGGTCGGCGATCGCCGCCGGAGGAGCGGGCTCCACAGGCGGTCCGCAGGTTGCCTCGGTCCGCTCGGTCGACAGTTACGTGCCGCTCGGGCCCGCGGCAGACACCGTGTTGCTGTCCGAGGATCAGGTGGTCGAGGCCGCGGAACGACTGCACGAGCAGCGGCCGACCACGCGAGGGTTGTGGGGCGCAGGCCGCCGCCGACGTTCGCGGTAGGGGGGAGGGCCATCGAGGAGGGGCGTCGCCCCGGTTGGGGCCATGGTGCAGGGTCCAGCCGGATCAGCCGCAGGACGCTGGTGGACCCCGGTCGGATCCGGCGTCAAGCAGGTAGGCGGTGTCGAGATCTCCTCCCAGCCGAACCCAGGCGACGGACTGGCCACCGGCGGCGTGATGCTCCCTACGGCGTTGGCTGGGCTCCGACTCATCGACGAGCACCAGTTCGTCGTCCACCCCCACGTCGCCGGACGCGGACCCACAGTCCTCGCTGGTCTCTCCGCGCCACTCGAACTCGAACTCGTGGACCGGGTCACGGTGACGTCCGGCGCCGTGGCGACCCGCTACGTCCCCCGTACGTAGCCAGCGCGGAACCACAGCAGTGGCCGTCGCTAGGTGTTTGCCCGGGTGACCGTCCCAGGGCCGCAGGCCACGTGCCGCGATCATGGTCTCCCCACCTCCGGCGAAGGGTCAGGCGTTCCAACGCTCTGTTCCGCCCACGCCGTACTGGCGCAGCAGTAGGGCTCGGGTCGGCTGGATGGCCATGAAGGCGGTGCCGGGGGAGTTGTCGGGGCCGCCTGGCGAGAAGGCGTTGAGGTCGTAGTCGAACACGCTGTCCCAGAGGCGGCGCTTGGTGTCGAGGTCGGTGAAGACCTCGGCAGTTCCCCACAACTCCACGCCGTCGCCGACCTCGGTGACCTGCCAGTGCAGCGCGACCTTGGGGTTGTCGGTGACGTTGCGGGCCTTGACCGAGTCAGTGCCGCACATGGTCCACAGCACGTCGCCTTCCCAGCACGGGTGCACCGGCGTGACGTCGGGCTCACCGTCGGCACCGACGGTGGCCAGGTGCACCCAAGGGCTCAGGTTGGTGGCGAAGGTCCTGATGTCGTCGAGCGTCGTCATGCCGGTACTCCGGGTGTCGTGAGGTCGAGAACTCGATCGTGGCCGTCGAGCGGATCGGCGAACAGCTAGGGCTGTTCGTGCGCACGATCAGGGCCGTGCGAGCTGGGATCGGGTCGGCGCCCTGGGGCTTCGCCCGCGGCACTTGAGCGGTCGAACCAGCCAGCGGGGCGAGGCATCCGATCCGAAGGAGCCCGCAGCTTAGGGGAGCCTCGGCGGTGGCCGCCGTACCTCCCGATGTGGGCCGCCCCGCCCGCGTCAGTCGGCGTCTCGCGAAGGCATCGCGACCGTGAGCAGCACGACGGCGTCGGTCTCGGCACGAAGGTCGTGTGCGGCCGGGGGTACCGCGGCCCACTGATGTTGGTGGAGCTGCAGTTCGCTGTCTCCGGTTCGCATGATCACGTGGCCCAACAGCACCTGGAGTGTCGCAGGGCCGGGTGCGTGATGCTCCTCCAGTCGCTGGCCCGAGGCGATGGCCAGCAGCGTCTGTTTCAGCGGCGCACCCGCGCCCGGTGTGAGCGTGCGGGCCGCCCGACCGGCAGCGAGCTCTCGGGCCTGATCGAGGAGGTCGTTGGCTGCCTCGACAAGATCGAACGCGCCCTCCGGTTGTTCGGGATCTCGACGCTCGGCGTGAAGGTCGTTGACCATGCTAGGTGCTCCTCCGGGTTGGGTGGCCACACGTCCGATGTGGCTGGCCACCACGCTTCTACCTGCTGGACAACGTACGGCGACCGTGCACCTCACGCAGCTGGCTACAGGATCATCGGAGCCGCAGAACCGTGGAGGAGCGGAGGCGACCATCCGGACAGATGCCGTAGATGGCGCTGTGGTTCGTCGAGGAACGCTCGCCAGGGACCAGCCAGGGACCAGGTCGGTGTCGTCCCTAGCGATCTCGTGGCGTCCTTCATCGTCGAGTTCCCAGATCGTGGCTCCCCAGGCGTGTGGCTGGCGAGGGTTGCGGTCGACACCGTCGAGGTAGTCATGCAGCAGTCCCGCGCGGAGGAAGAAGCCGGCTGGTGACGTCTGGGGGTGGGTGCGGGCCATGAGGTGTCAGCGAAGCGGAGTATCGTCTCGGTGGTCGTCGGTGAGCACGGCCGGGCCCGACATCCGTGGGTGGCTGGCTTCGAACCCGGCTCGTGGGTAGATCGCCGCGATGACCTCGAGCAGGGTCGACTTCCCGGTGCCGTTCTCGCCCAGCAGGATCGTCACGCCAGCGGGGATCTCGAGTCCTCCTGCGTCGATCAGTTCCCGGACGACCGGGACCGTGAAGGGCCAGGCATCGAGTTCCACGTCGGGGTAGGGCGCCCACTCGACCCGCTCGAGGTGTCGTGTGGTCCCATCGGTCCCGTCCACGTTCGTCGTGCCGCGAACGTAGTGCTCAGCCCGCCGGTTCTTGCCGTGGCTGGTGGACGTCACACGGAGGCGAGGTCCATCCGGAGGAACTCGGTGATGCGGAGCACCCTTGGCGGACGCGGCGTCTCGTCGGAGATGACCTCGAAGGCTTCCTCCTTGCTGATGAGGCGTGGGGCGGTGAGTTCCTCGTGTCGGCCGTCGACGCGAAGGCGCGCACGCTTGTCCGCCAGGATGTTCTGCACCCAGTCCGAGCCCGATCCGTACACCAGAACGAAGACGTAGCCGCCGTCGACCGGGTGGGCATCCAGCGGCGTGTGGTGCGTCACGCCGGAGACGCGACCGACGTGGGTCAGGACCGGCCACTTCCCGCTCGTGATCGCGCGAGGGTTGAACACGCGTTTGTTGATGTGTCCCCACCACCTCGGCATCGGCATCAGGTTCTCCTTCGCGCCAGCGGGCTGGTCGAGGTCTCGAGCGGGCATCCGTACCGGAAACTTACGAGCGTAAGGATGCCTTACGTATGTAAGCTTGTCAACGCCCAGCCTCACCGACGGAGTCGTTGTGCCGCCATCGCGGGAACCGCTCAGTAGAGACCGCATCCTGCAGGCCGCGATCCGGGTCGCGGACGGGGGCGGCGTCGAGGCCATCACGATGCGGCGAGTCGCGCAGGAGCTGGGAGTGGAGGCGATGTCGCTCTACCACCACGTGCCGAACAAGGACGCGATCCTCGACGGCGTGATCGACCAGGTGTTCGCCGCGATCGAACTGCCCCCGCCCGAGTACGACGACTGGCGTGACGCCATCCGCGCACGCGCTCACTCCGCGCGTGCGGTGCTGTCGCAGCACAGCTGGGCGCTCGGGCTGATGGACTCGCGACGCAACCCGGGACCCGCGACGCTACGCCACCACGATGCCGTCCTGGGAATGCTCCGGGATGCGGGCTTCACGCTGCCGATGAGCGCGCACGCCATCTCGGTCATCGACAGCTACATCGGTGGGTTCGTCCTGCAGGAAGCGAGCCTGCCCCTGAAGACGCCCAACGAGGTCGAGGACGTGGCGGGTGCCATCCTCGATCACCTACCGCCCGACGAGTTCCCCTACCTGACGGAGATGATCGTCGACCACGCCCTGCAGCCCGGCTACGACTACCAGGACGAGTTCGCCTTCGGCCTCTCCCTGATCCTCGATGCGCTCGAAGCGCGGCGGAGATGATGGTCGAGACGACCACGTGAGCGCGCAGCTTGCCCAACAGCTCACGACACCACGAGCGGCGATCCTCACGGGAATGGATGGCCGTTCTCGAGGTAGAACGTCTGCCTCTCCGCCACCGCGACAAGGGCATGCTCGATGCGGCGACGCAGCCTCGGGACCGCCAGAGTGGGCAGTTCCTCGGGAGCAACCAACCGCCAGCTTCGCAACTCGTTGGCTGCTAACTCGATCTGGTCGGACCGAGCCGCATCGACGATCCCGCCATCGAACACGAACATGATCGACTCGGTGCGTTCCGGCTCTGGATGCTGGTAGTCGATCACGAGCAGTCGGCCGGGCGTGAGCTCGACCCCGATCTCTTCACCGACCTCACGGGCCGCACACTCGCGGGGGGACTCGTCGACCTCCACCGCTCCACCCGGGATCTCCCAGTTGGGCTTGTAGGTCGGCTCGACCAGCAGGACTCGACCGCTGCGATCCCGTACGAGCAGACCCGCACCCATCCGTTTGGCTGGCAGCGACCGCTGGAACTCCAACGTGGACACGATCTCCCGCCGACGACGGCACGGCAACGCTACACCGTTGGGGTCGTTGATGTCCGCCGTGGGGGCTGCCTGCCTGTGCGGCCTTAGGTGTGCGGTGCTCTCTTGGTGTGCAACTTGGCCTGATACAGCTGTCGGTCGGCGCGTTCCAGACAGGCGTCGAGGTCTTCGCCGATGTGACGTGAGGCGATACCGGAGCACCACAAGCCGACCGAGGAGGCCTGTAGCCGGCGCACCAGGGAGTGTGCAGCCGCTTCATCGGTGTCGGGTAAGAGGAAAGCGAACTCGTCTCCACCGAGGCGGCAGACGACATCGCGCGGTCGCAGCCCGATGGTCCACTCGAGGGCGAGTTCTGCGAGCAGCCGGTCGCCGGCCGCGTGACCTTCGCGATCGTTGACACGTTTGAAGTCGTTGAGATCTACGACCACGAAGGTCAGCGGCGTGGAACCGCGTTCAGCGTTGGCGATCTCTCGAAGGGCTGCGTGACGGAACCCGGCGCGGTTCGGCAGGCCGGTCAACGGATCGGTGAGGCTGAGCGATCGTAGATGGATGGTCAGCCAGGACAGCACTTCCCCTGCAGCCAGGCACGCCAGGGCGGGGGTGAGCCAGACCGTCACCCCCATGAGGACGGGTTCACTCAGGAGTAGTCCTGCCGCGAGGAGCGTCATCGTCGCGGCGACGTAGAGGCGTGCGACCGGTCGCGGCATGAACGCGGCGACGTACATCACGATGAGCAGGTAGCAGAATGCGATCGACATGGCTCCTGCACCGGTCGCCGCGTTCGCGACCAGGACCGTGGTTGCCGCCAGATAGATGATGACGTTGAGATGGATCAGAGGCCAGGGCGGCGTTGGCGAGCCGAGCTGCCACAACGCCACCGCGAGCGTGATGGCGATCACGGCCGCGATGGCGTTGAGCCTCGCGGGAGAGGTAGGTGTCAAAGGGGCGAGGGCACCGACGGTGGCCATCGCCGCACCCGCGATGTCGAGCAGCACCAGCGACCAGACCGCCGCTGGCCTGCCCCGCCACTGGTCCTTCTGCATGAGCGTGTCCCGGTCCTCAGCCACGGTCGGCCGGGACGACATGGGCGCCCGTCGACCGCTCAGCGGTGACTCTGCCGTGGGAAGCAGGTGCCGCAGCGGCCGGGATGGTCGTCTCGCCATGGTTAGCCTTTGGGGTGCGTGCGGCGCAGAGGCGTCTCGCGGCTCAGCTGCCATCAACAACGGCCACCGGTTCGGCCAGGGTCGGATCGGCGGGGCTTCCGTCCGTCAACAGGTGGTCTCGAGCGGCCCGAGGTAGGAGCCCTGGGCTTGGTGACACCGGGTTCGACGAGCAGGTCGAGGGAGGGATGGACACCGTCGAGTAACCCGGGATGGGCCCAGCTCGATCTGCCGCCCGCCACGGCTGCTCATGCACGGTCACCCCCCATCGGCACATCTCGGTAGCGCTGAAGGAGCGACCGCTGCGGTCAGGATCACGAAGTGGCGGACCGGTGAGTGCTCGGACGCACGGGGCACTGGAGTTCCACGACCCACTCGTCGGAGTCCTCGGGAGCATGCAGGTGGACCTGACGGTGGATCCCGAAGGTGGTGAGGCCCTGCTCATCGGTAGCGACCGCGAAGGTCTGCCACGCGTCGGCGATGTCACTGGAGGGCCCGCGGTGAACGACGGCCGCCGCGGACGGTTCAGCATCGAGCTCGACGATCTCCACCCCGTCGATGGGCTCAACCTCGCTGTCGATGGGGACGCCGGCGGCGACGTCGATCTTCGACCCGTCGGGTCGCCCGTAGTACGTGCGGGTCCCACGGCCCTCGACGCGCAGGCCCGCCGCCGTCAGCCGCTGGGCCAACGTCTCGAACAGCGGCCCGACGACCGTGCTGATCTCCGTGGTGTCGTTCACCTCAGCGCTGATCTGAGCGAGACGCAGCGCCGGGAGGGTCTTGAGTTCCAGCGTGGGGTTGGTCATGGTCAGTCCTCTCTCGATCGAACGCAGCCGCCGCCCGACCTCGGCCAGCCGTTGGCTGTCGGTCTCGATACGCCGCGCGAGCTCGGCCT
>SKNK01000482.1 GCA_007120565.1 Nitriliruptoraceae bacterium
GAACTGGGCCAAGTTCTCCGTCGTGCTGGTCAACCTGTGGTTCGGCTTCCCCTACATGTTCCTGATCTGTACGGCGGCGCTGCAGTCCATCCCCTCGGACGTCTACGAGGCCGCTTCCGTGGACGGGGCCTCGGGATGGCAGCGGTTCCGTGGCATCACCCTGCCGTTGCTGTTGGTCGCGACCGCCCCGGTGCTCGTGGCCACCTTCGCCTTCAACTTCAACAACTTCAACGTCGTCTACCTGCTGACCGGAGGTAATCCGCCCATCGCGGGGGCCGCGACGCCCGCGGGGCACACCGACATCCTGATCACCTACACCTACCGGGTGGCGTTCGAGAGCGGCGGCGGGCAGGACTACGGCATGGGCGCGACGATCGCCGTGCTGACCTTCGTGCTCGTCGCGGTGATGGCTGCGCTCAGCTTCCGGTGGATCCGGCCGCTCGAGGAGATCAACGAATGAGTAGCCAGCCACCAGCCACGTCCACCGAGCCAACGCCTGGGACGCCCCAACCCGCAGGCTCGCGGGGCATCGCTCCCCCCTGGTACGCGCGCCACCTCCGGTGGATGCGTCAGGTCGGCTGGCGCTACCTCGTCGTCGCTGCAGCGCTGTTCTTCGCGTTGTTCCCCGCGGTCTGGGTGGTGTCCGCAGCCTTCAACCCCACCGGCAGCATCGCGGCACAGCGGCTGATCCCCGACCCGGTCAGCACGGTCAACTTCGACCTGTTGTTCGCCACCAACTTCTGGCGCTGGTTCGCCAACTCGATGATCGTGGCCGGGGTGACCTCCGTCGGATCGGTGTTCCTGTGTGCGCTGGCGGCGTACGTCTACAGCCGCATGCGCTTCACCGGCCGGAGGTTGAGCCTGCTCTCACTGCTGTTGCTGCAGATGCTGCCCCAGTTCCTCGCGATCATCGCCATCTTCCTGCTGATGATCGGGATCGGCCGCTTCTTCCCCGAGATCGGACTCAACACCCTCGCCGGCTTGATCGCGATCTACCTCGGCGGCGCACTGGGCCTCAACACCTGGCTGATGAAGGGGTTCTTCGACACGATCCCCCACGACCTCGACGAGTCGGCCAAGATCGACGGCGCCAGCCACGCGCAGGTCTTCTTCACCATGATCCTGCCGCTGGCGGCACCGATCCTGGCGGTGGTGACCCTCCTGTCGTTCATCGTGGCCATCAACGACTTCATCGTGCAGAGCGTGCTCCTCACCGACGATCGACAGTTCACCCTCGCGGTCGGCCTGTTCCGCTTCATCGCCGAGGACTACGGTGCGAGGTGGGGCCCCTTCGCCGCCGGCGCACTGCTGGCGGGCGCGCCCATCGTGATGCTCTTCCTGTTCCTCCAGCGCTACCTGACCTCGGGACTCATCCAAGGCGCGGTCAAGGGCTGAGGACCGGCGCTACTGGCGTGTCCCACGATCGTGACCGGCGGGGGTCACCCACCGACGACCGCACCTTCCGCGCGCGGGTCCGATCCCGCGCGGTAGCCCGCGCCGGTCACCTCGATCGCGTGGGCATGCCCGGCGCCATGGTCGAAGGCCTCCATGAACGAGACCTGATGCCCCCGCGAGGTCAACGCCTCGGCAAGGTCGGTTGCTCGGGACTCGATGCTCAGGGAGCCGTCGGCCGGATCCACGATCCATCGGGGATGGTCGATGGCGTCCTGGACATCGTCCCCGCGGTCAACGAGGTGACCGAGCAACTGGGTGTGGATCTGTGGCTGGCCGTCGCCACCCATCGTGCCCATGACCAGCCATGGCTTGCCGTCGCGCAGGACCAGCGCCGGGATGAGGGTGTGCATCGGACGCTTGCCGGGAGCGATGACGTTGGGGTCGGCCGGGTCGAGGCTGAAGTGTGCACCCCGGTTGTGCAACCCGATCCCCGTGCCCGGGACGACGACACCCGAGCCGAACCCGACGAAGTTCGACTGGATCAAGCTGACCATCAGCCCGTCGCGATCTGCGGCACAGAGGTAGGCCGTTCCTCCCGCTGCTGGGCGTGTCGGCGGCCAGTTCCCGACCCGCTCGGCGTCGATCGCGTCGGCCATCGCGGTCAGCCGACCCCGGGCGAGCAGGTCCTCGACGGACACGCGCATCGTCCGGGGATCGGCGAGGTGCTCCTGGCGATCGGCCATCGCGACACGGATCGCTTCGACCTGGAGGTGGGCCGCGGCCGCGGGATCCGACGGCAACGGTCCGAGCGCCTCGAGGATCCCAAGGGCCGTGAGTGCGGTCACTCCCTGCGTGGGCGGCGGAAGCTCCAGCACCTCGACGTCGCGGTAGTCGCCCCGTAACGGGACGACCTCCTCGACCGCGTGGTCGTCGAGGTCGGCTTCCGTCATGGTGGAACCGCGGCGCTGCAACTCCTGGGCGATGGCCGACCCGATGTCGCCGCGGTAGAGCGCATCAGGACCGTCCTGCGCCAGAGCGGTGAGCGTCGCTGCCAGATCGGGCTGCACGAACCGCTCGCCTGCACGCATCTGGCCGTAGTGCTCGTCCCATCCGGATTGGTTGACGAACCGCGTCCTGGCACGCTCGGGGAAGCGAGCGGCGTGGGGTGAGACAGGGAACCCGTCGGCGGCGAGCCGAAGGGCAGGTTGGACGAGATCGCCGAAGCTCCGCGATCCCCAGCGCTCGAGCAGGTGGGCCCACCCCGCAACCGCACCGGGCACGGTCACCGGCAGAGCACCGAAGGTCGGCATCCCGCCGGTGCCGGGGAAGGACACCTCGGCGTCGCCGTGTCCGGCGGTGATCGCCTCCTGGATGGCCTCGGGAGTGGCGCGCGACGGGGCGGCACCGACCGACTGCACCCCGGTGGCCTGGCCGTCCCAGACGATGGCGAGCAGGTCGCCTCCGACCCCGCAGTAGTACGGGGTGACCACGGCGAGCACGAGGTTGGTGGCAACGGCGGCGTCGATGGCGTTGCCACCCGAAGCCAGGACCGCCTGGCCAGCGCTCGAGGCCAAGTGGTGAGGGCTGGCAACGCAGCCGTTCGGGAACCAGCGGGACATCGGCACCTCTCGAGTCGCGGGGGTCCGACGGTAGCGCCGCCACGCCGCGCTGACCCTCGAGCCGTACCCTTCGGTGCACGCGGGTGTGCCGGAATCGGTAGACGGAGGGGCCTTAAAAGCCCTCGGACCTCGGTCCATGTGGGTTCGAATCCCACCACCCGCACGCCACCACCCGCACACGGTTCTCGGTGGCACCGGCCCGCCCACGAGGTGGGTCGGTGGGTCCGATCCTCACGACCGACCAGGGGCAGGAGACGCCACGATCGACGAGCACCTTCCGCGCCGGCGAACCCTCAGGGGCGGCGCCGCCCGGATCATCTGGCCGATCGGCGCGATCCTGCTCGCCACCGTGGTGGTCGTCACGCTGGGGTGGGTGGCCGCGTCGTGGCACTCGACCAACCAGGTGATGACGAGCCTGCGCGAGCATCCGGCGCTGCACGCGGACCTCGACGCGGTGGTCGTGAGTCGCTACGAACGCCGGCCCAGCGTCGTGGAGGCGGTACCGCTGGTCCGAGAGACCTGGGCCAGCAACGCCGCACCCGAGGAGCTCACTGACCGAGTCGAGCGGGCCTTCTCCGACCGGGACGTGCAGATGGAGTCGCCCCGCAGCAACACCCGTGGCGAGGTGCGACGCTGGCGCCACTGGCCAGGCCCCGGATGTCCGCGAACGTCGGTGACGGCGCGGGTCACCCCGGACGATCCCCGCCACGATGGCGACCGAGGTGTCGACGAACAACTCAACGCTGCGCCCGGCCAGACGCACAGTTGGCTCCAGATCACCGTCCACGGCTGCGGATGATCCCCGGGGCGCCCTACCGCCCGGTCGGTTCAGCCTCCCTCGAGCGCGACGGGATCCGTTGCGGCTTGATCGGGGGTACCCGCGTCGCTCGCGCGCTCCTCGGCAGTGAGGCGGATCAGCGGCCCTTCGGCGAACAGCGATCTTGGCGCCGGGACGACGCCACTCGCGGCCCACGCCGCCTCGGGAAGGCCAAGGTCGGCCAGGTACAGATCGCCCAGGTACGGCTGCACGATCGCGGATCGTGAAGCCACCGTCGGACGCCCGAGCGCGACGGTCACGTCGGCGGTGACACAGGTGCCGCCCAAGCCCAGCTCCGGACCGACACCACTGGGCAGATCCAGCGCGACCACAAGGACGTCGAAGCGACGCAACCACGTCGCGGCTGCGCTCGGAGCCTGACGCAACGGCGGCTCCGCGCCGATGCCCAGCATCGCGTCGATCACGACCTCCCCGGGCTGCTCCAGATCACCCCAGTCGTCACCACCAACCGAGGTGACGGGGATCCCCGCGTCCGACAACGCCTGTAGCTGGCTTGGGCTTCGCGGTGATCCGACCAACAGCACCCGGAGGTTGGCCCCCGCCACCGAGAGCAGGCGAGCGGCCGCCAAGCCGCCGGAGCCATTGCTCGACGGCCCTGCGAGCACCGTGATCGTCGCTCCGCTGGTACCTCCGCCGAGCAGGCGACGCACCGAGTGCGCGAGCGCCCTGCCCGCATGCTCGGCTCGGATACTGGCGTCGATCCCGCGCCGCTCCCCCCAACGACGCGCCGTGCGCATCTGATCGGCCGTGACGTGAGGCACCTCATGCTGCGCGATCGACGGCAGCTCACCCTCCAGCCGGGGCCGCCGTTGCCAAGCGGGAGCAGACTCCCAAGGACGCACGGCCCGCTCCTCACCGAGCGATCCCGGCTCCACGCCGTCGTTCCAACCCTCGACCGCCACATCCAACAAGGTCGCCATCACGACGGCGGTCGCACCCCAGAGCAGGTCCTCGTCCAACTGCCACGCCCAACTCGACCCTCCGGCCGACAGGGGAGCATGGCGCCACCGCGAACGATCGAGGAGTTGCGTGACCGGGACCCGGAGGACCTCGTCGACCTCCCAGGGGTTCTCCGCCAACGGGTGGGGTTCACGCCAACGCGCGAGCACCGGCACGACCCAGAACCGCGAGGGCGGGATGTAGAACCGCGGCCCCGTACCGATGACCTCGACGCTGTCGACCTGCAGGCCGACCTCCTCCTGCGCTTCCCGCAGCGCCGCTTCCTCGACGGTCTCCCCCGCATCCAGGCGACCGCCGGGGAAGGAGATCTGTCCGGGGTGGGAGCGCAGGTCCCGCCGGCGGCGGGTCAGCACGACGCTGGGCCCGTGCGGGGTGTCTTCGAGCAGCACCAACACCGCCCCGACCCGTGCCTGGGCGGGCGCTGCCCGAGCCTCCGCCGGGACCGCGTCGAGCGCGGAGGCCAGGCGCGCCCAGAACCCCTCGGGATGCAGCTGCTCGTCCACGCCACCTCTTCGTTCACCGAGCGAGGAACGCTACCTCGTCACCCCGGATCCGGGTCGCTCGACGGCGGCGATCCTCCCTGCTGCCCTGCGCCCTTCGGGGGGTTGTCCTCGGGACGCCCCAGCGGGAACAGGTGGACCTGACCAACGACCCGGGTGCTGCCCTCCGGCGGCTCGCGGTCCTGCAGCCGTTCCACATGCCGGTTGAGGACCTCGAGGAGGTCTTCGCGCAACACCACCATCTCCTCCGGGGTCGCATCGAAGCGCGCCATGCTGCTCACCGAGGACGACATCCACGTCGGACCCCAGGTGTCGGCTGACCGGAACCAGGTCTCGATCTGCCTGGCGTAGGTGCGCCACAGTTCGCTGGTCGCGGCCCGCAGGTCCGCGGCCGAGTCGGGATCGTCCAGCAAGGCGGCGGCTTCGAGGTTGTAACCCCGGACCTTCCAGTATCGGTCCCGTTTGTTGCCGCGGTCCGTGTCCTCCTCGATGAACCCGTGCTTGGCGAGCAGTCGCAGGTGGTAGCTCGTCGTCCCACTGCTCTCCCCCACCAACTCTGCGAGTTGCGAGGCCGTAGCGGAGCCGTGATCACCCAGAAGGTCGTACATCCGCACCCGCAGCGGATGCGCAAGCGCTTTGAGGGCCGAGGCATCCACCGACATCGGCTCGCGATGCGTGGCCCCATCCACGGTCGATCCTCGGTCCTCCGACATCACATCCTCCTCATATCGCAGAGAAACATTTGCAGAATGTTCTCTGCAGTGGTACCTTCGCAGAAGTTCCTCTGCAAACCATACCTCAGGAGGCCGCGAGATGAACACCGAGACCCTGGTCACTACCGAATCCGCCTACCGCACCGAACGGGCCGCCCGTCGCAGCACCCGACGTGACGTCGATCTGCTGCCCCGCACGAGGGTCCGGGCGCTCTGGCGCCCCTGGCACGTCGGGGCGATGATCGCCGCCGCGTGGCGCGCCGGCAGCGCCGATGATGCCGTCCGCGATGCCCTGGCGGCCGTCGACGTGAAGACGGACTGGCACGCAGGTCGCGCGTGACCCGCCTGGGCGCCGCATACGGGCGGCTCTGGACCGCATCGACGACCTCGAACCTCGGTGACGGACTCCTACTGGTCGGCGCTCCCCTGGTAGCGATCCAACTGACCCGGGAGCCCCTCCTGGTCTCGGGTATCCAACTGGTCGCCACGCTGCCGTGGCTCCTGCTTGCCCTCCATGTCGGCGCGCTCGCCGATCGTCGGGGCCGCCGCACGCTGATGGTCTCCGCTGCCTTGGTGCGGGCCAGTGTGCTGCTCCTTGTTGGAACCGTCGTCCTACTGGGCGGGTTGTCCCTGCCGCTGCTCTACCTCGCCGTCCTTGCCTTCGGGATCGGAGAGGTTGTCTTCGACACCACCTCGCAGTCGTTGGTGCCGGACCTGGTGGACCGCGAGCACCTCGCCCCCGCGAACGGTCGGCTGATCGGCGCACAGGTCGTTATGAACAACTTCATCGGTGCGCCCCTGGCCGGACTCCTGGTCGGGATCGCAACGGCCAGCATCTTCCTCGGCCCCGCCGTGCTCTACCTCGCTGCAGCGCTCATCCTCCTCGGCCTGCCCGATCGGTACGTCCCACCTTCGCGGCCACCGGCCAGCCTGCGATCGGACATCGGAGAGGGACTGCACTACCTACGTCGGCAACCCGCGCTGGTGGGGATCGCCGGCGTCGGCGCGTTCATGAACCTCGCGAACACGGCGTACTTCAGTGTCTTCGTGCTGTTCGTGGTCGGCCCAGGATCACCCATGGGCTTGAGCGAGGTCGCGTTCGGGCTCTTGGCCACCGCCCTCGCCGCAGGCAGCGTGATCGGCTCGCTGGTGGCGGGACGGATCGAAGCGGCCCTCGGCCCACGGCGGTCGATCATCGGCGGCTTGCTCCTGAGCTCCATGATGATGCTGATCCCGGCGATGACGGCTCATCCCGCGGCGATCGCGGCGATGGCGGTGACGATCGGCTTCTCGTCGGTGGTGACCAACGTGGCGAGCGTGACGAGCCGCCAGCGGGTGGTCCCGACGGCGCTGCTCGGCCGGATCAACTCTGCGTTCCGTCTGGTGGTCACCGGCATGATGCCGCTGGGCGCCCTCCTCGGAGGCCTGATCACGGGTGCTTTCGGCCTGCGCACCCTCTTCGTCTGTGCCGTCGTGACGCAGTGGCTGGCGATCGCCGTCTTCCAACGACACATCCGAGACCGCGCGCTACGACACGAGCCGAGCGCGGGACAGGCGGTTCAGGATGCCGCCGTCGACACCTCGTCGTGAGGCCTCGCTACACCAACGAAGCCACCAGACCGTCGAGGTTGTCGGCC
>SKNK01000503.1 GCA_007120565.1 Nitriliruptoraceae bacterium
AAGAGGCGAGCCTGCCGTCCAGGCGACCCACGCAGCGCACGGCCCCCTTCGGGGGACCTACCACGGCGTGCCGAGGAGGTCAGGCGGTGTCTGCGACCGCACGCAGTCCGGCGGGTTGCCCCCGGTCGAGGTCGGCGGTGGCTGACGTGATGCCCTGGCGATGGTGGTGGCGGCACAACACCTCGTACGCCACGACCGCGTCGTCGACATCGCCAACGACCACCTGCTCACCTTCGCGTTGGATACGACCATCGACCGTGCGAGCGTTGAGCGTTCCCCGTTCGCCGCACCAGCACCGCGCCTCGACCTGCAGTTCCTGCCGGCGATCGGCAAGTTCGAGCATCCGCTGCGACCCTGGGAAGAGCTGGGTCGTGAAGTCGGTCAAGAGCCCGAAGGCTTGGACGTCGACGTCCAACTCGTCGACGACCTGCGCCAGCCCTTCGACCTGCGCTGGCGAGTAGAACTGGACCTCGTCACAGATCAACGTGTCGACCGCACGACCACCGGCGATCAGGTCGCGGACGAAGCCCACGATGTCCAGGTCGTCCGTGACGACCGCGGCAGGCTGGGCGAGACCGATCCTCGACGAGATCGTGCCGCCGCCTCGATCGTGCTTGGTCAACAGCAGGCAGTGCTTGCCGGCCGAGACGGCGTTGTGATGGATCTGCAGCGCGAGCGTCGACTTGCCACAGTTCATCGTGCCGTAGAAGAAGGTCAGCTCGGCCACTCGTTCCTCTTTCCCTGCTGGTAGGGGCGCGACCACGTTGTAGCGCACCGCGGCCTCACCGACGAACACCCGCCCCGACAACGAGGGATGACCATGGTGGCACGCGAGCGACGAGCAAGCGTGATCACCTCCCCTACCTCGGCGAGCGTCGTGGGAGGTAGAGCACGAACCTCGCACCTCCGAGATCGCCATCCTCGATCCGAACGGTGCCACCATGCATACGCACGAACTCGGCAACCAAGGTGAGCCCGATGCCGGTCCCTGGCGACGGATCGCCCCTCGACGCCGGGCCTTGGGCGAAGGGTTCGAACACCGCGTCCTTGAGCTCGTCGGGCACACCGGGGCCATCGTCCTCCACGACCAGGGTGGCGCCGTCGGCATCCGGGCCCACGGTGACCAAGATCCGTGCGTTCCTGCCAGCGTGACGGCGGGCGTTGGTGATCAGGTTGACAACCACCCGCTCGATCTTGCCTCGGTCGATGTCCACCTCCGCCGGAGCGACCGCGAGCTCGACCCCGCCATCGGCCAGGTCCTCGACGACCTCGGCGACGACCGCCCCCAGATCGTGCCGCTCGCAGCGCAACGTGAGCACGCCACGGGAGAGCCGCTCAACGTCGAGCAGATCGTCCAGGAGCCGCTCGATACGTACCGCCTGACTCAGTATCCGACCGGAGAGGTGTGCGACCCTCTCACGAGGGAGCCTCTCCGCATGTCCAGCCAACGTGCCCGCGAACCCCAGAACCGTGGTGAGTGGGGTCCTCAGCTCATGCGAGACCGCCTGCAGGAACAGGCGCCGGAGTTGATCGACCTGACGGAGCCCATCGGCAGCTTGCCGCTCGTGCTGGAGGGCACGGATCATCGACGCTTCGCGACGGCGGTCTTGGGTGACATCACGTCCGATCCCGAGGACGGCAACGATCCGTCGCTCCCGATCGCGGACACAGACCTCCTCCACGGAGAGCACGACCACCTCGCCGTCTGGTCGCTGCCACTCGAACTCGATCGGCCACAGCTCCGGCCCGGGACCGAACCGGTTGTCGATGAAGCGCTGCCGAACGTCGGGCTCGAGACCGTCGCTCAGCGGGCTCGCATCGCGCCGCAACTGTTCGGCGGGGATCCCGATCGCGTCGGCGAAGGCGCGGTTGACGTGCTCGACGCGGAACTCCGGAGCGAAAGCGAACCGATAGATACCGAGCTCACTGGCTTCGGCGAGGGCCCTCAGGCCGCTCTCCAGTTCGCCGAGCTCGTGTTCGAGTCGATGGCGATCCTCGACGTCGCGACCGCTGAGCACCAATCCTGCCGGCTCGCCATCGAGGAACAGCGGAGCTACGCCGATACCAACGACGACCTGACCCGGCGGCTGCGACCCCTCCCCCCACGGCGAGGTGAACGCCACATCGATCTCGGCGACCTCGCCAGCAGCGGCTCGTTCGATGCGCGCGAGCCCCTCCTCGGCGGTGCCGTCCGCGAGAAGCACTGAGAGGTGTCGGCCGACAACCTGCTCGTAGGTGAGCCCCGTGAGCCCTTCGCCGGACGGGTTGATCGCGCCGATCCGGCGCTGGTCATCGAGCACGATCACCATGTTGGGCGTACTCATGTACGCCTCGAAGCCGAGCCGAGACCGGTCCTCCCAGGGTTCGGACATGTGCGATCCTGTCGGCATCTCCGGCATCGGGTGGCCCTGCCTCACTTGGCCGGTCGGCCTCCACCCCTCCCACCCAAGGGCACCACGACAACCCGCACCCGTTCACACGGGACTGGCCTCAGGGGCATCAGCGACACCTTGCGGCCGCAAGGCCGACCGCTCCGCACGCCTGCGGCTGACTCGACCGAGAGCCGGTCCCCCGAGGCCGGCCGATCGATCAGACGCTACCGGGTGACATCGTCGGTGTCGCCAGGTTGCCCGAAGTACGGGATCCGTTCGAAGTCGAGGGAGTAGCGCTCGATCGCCTTCGACAGGACGTCCTTGTCCACCTTGCCGAGCTTCTCCAGTTCGGCAAGGACGCAGTAGACGACCGACTCGGCATCGATGCGGTGGAACCGCCGCAAGGCCTCGCGGGTGTCCGACCGCCCGAATCCATCCGTTCCCAGGACCGCGAAGGGACCCGGGATCCAGTCCGCGATCTGGAACGGTGTCGCGCGCATCCAGTCACTGACCGCCACGTAGGGCCCTTCGGTGCCCTCGAGGATGCGGGTCACCAGTGGAGTACGCGGGTCGGATTCGGGGTTGGTGCGGTTCCAGGATTCGACGGCAACGCCGTCACGGAGCAGCCGGTTCCATCCGGGCGCCGACCAGACGTCCGCGGACACGTTCCAGTCCTCGGCGAGCAACTCCTGTGCGCGAAGGGCTTCGTTGATGATCGTCCCGGACGAGAGGATGTGGGCATCGAACTCCCCGCCAGGACCCTCCTTGTACCGGTACAGCCCATCGATGATCTGCTGGCTGTCGACGTGCTCGGGCATCGCCGGCTGCACGACCGGCTCGTTGTAGACGGTGAGGTAGAAGATCACGTCCTCGCCGGCGGAGCTGTCCTCGTCGCCTGCGGCCTCGCGGGGGTACATCCGTTCCAGGCCGTGTTCGACCAGTACCGCCAACTCGTAGGCGAACGACGGGTCGTACGCCTCGACCCCGGGGTTGGACTGTGCCATCAGGAGCGAGTGGCGGTCCTGATGCTGCAGCCCTTCCCCGTTGAGCGTCGTTCCCCCCGCGGTCGCACCGATCAGGAAACCGCGAGCCCGCTGGTCGGCCGCCGACCAGATCGAGTCGGCGGTGCGCTGGAAGCCGAACATGGAGTAGAAGATGTACAGCGGGATCATCGGCTCGCCGTGGGTGGCGTAGCTGGTCCCTGCCGCGTGGAAGGTGCCGACCGAACCGGCTTCGGTGATGCCCTCGTGGATGATCTGGCCGTCCTTGGCCTGCTTGTAGGACAGCAACAGGTCCTGGTCCACCGGCTCGTAGGTCTGCCCGAGGTGGTCGTAGATCCTCGCGGACGGGAACCAGGAGTCCATCCCGAAGGTGCGGGCTTCGTCGGGGATGATGGGGACGATGCGCTTGCCGAGGTCCTCGTGACGCAGCAGGTCCTTGAACACGCGGACCAGGGCCATCGTCGTGGCGACCTCTTGGTTGCCTGATCCTTCCTTCAACGGTTGGAACAGGTCCGATGGTGGCAGTTCCGGCACGGTGAACGACACCTTGCGTTCCGGCAGGTACCCGCCGAGTTCGCTCCGGCGCTCCTGGAGGTACTCGTACTCCTCGGAGTCCTCGCCGGGGTGGACGTATGGCGGAAGATCGCCTTCGAGTTCGTCATCGGAGACGTCGATCGCCAGCCGGTCCCGGAAGGACTTGAGGGCGTTCGACGAGAGCTTCTTCATCTGGTGGACAGCGTTGCGTGCCTCGAAGTCGGGACCGAGGGTCCAGCCCTTGACGGTCTGCGCGAGGATGACGGTCGGTGCCCCCGAGGTCGCGGTCGCGGCTTCGAAGGCGGCGTAGACCTTGCGGTAGTCGTGGCCGCCGCGGGTCAGCTTCCCGAGATCCTCGTCGCTCAGGCTGTCCGCCAGCTTCTTCAGCCGCGGATCAGCGTTGAAGAAGTCCTCACGAACGAAGTCGACCCCCTTGGTGACGTAGGTCTGCATCTGCCCGTCCGGGACCTCGTTCATCCGCTTGACCAGCGCACCATCAACGTCACGCGCCAGGAGCGCATCCCACTCACGGCCCCAGATCACCTTGATGACGTTCCAGCCCGCCCCACGGAAGACTCCCTCGAGCTCCTGGATGATCTTGCCGTTGCCGCGAACCGGGCCATCGAGTTGCTGGAGGTTGCAGTTGATGACGAAGGTGAGGTTGTCGAGCTCCTCACGGCTGGCCACAGCCAAGGCACCGAGGGATTCGGGCTCGGCGGTCTCGCCGTCACCGCCGAAGAACCAGACGTGCTGGTCGGAGGTGTCCTTGAAGCCTCGGTTGTGCAGGTAGCGGTTGTAGCGGGCCTGGTAGATCGCGTTGATCGGACCGAGCCCCATCGACACGGTCGGGAACTCCCAGAACCTCGGCATCAACCGAGGGTGGGGGTACGACGACAAGCCGCCAGGCTCGACCTCCGATCGGAAGCGATCGAGCTGATCCTCGCCGATCCGGCCCTCGACGAAGGCGCGCGCGTAGATCCCGGGTGAGGCGTGGCCCTGGAAGAAGACCTGGTCACCACCGCCCGCATGCCCCTTGGCACGGAAGAAGTGGTTGAAGCCCACCTCGTAGAGCGACGCCGCCGAGGCATAGCTGCCGATGTGGCCCCCGGTTCCGCGTTCGACGTTGGTGCGGTGCACCATCACCGCGGCGTTCCACCGGATGTGCTGGCGGATCCGTCGTTCGATCTCCTCGTCACCGGGGAAGCGCGGTTCACGTTCCGGCGCGATCGTGTTGATGTAGTCGGTCGTGGTCAACGAGGGGATCCCGATGTTGCTCTGACGAGCCCGCTCGAGGAGTTTGAGCAGGAGGAAACGCCCTCGGGACTTGCCGACCTGGGACACCACGGCGTCGAAGGATTCGAGCCACTCCGAGGTCTCGAGCTCGTCGACGTCCGGGTACTGGGCGGTGAACCCGTCGGTGATGATCGGGTTCTCGGCATAGTGCTGTTGTTCGCGCATCTCGGCCACGAGGGATCCTCCACGGGCTGCGGTTGTCGCGATGACGGACGAGGTCCAACGGTAACCCGTCTCGCACGACCCCGCCTGCCAGGACCCTCTACCGAACCTCGAACCACCACGGTCAGGGTCGTCGCTCGGCTCGATCGCTCGTCGTTCGCCTCGTCTGAGGCGCCCCCCGACCGGCCTTCCGTCATGCTCGATCAGCCCCCCACGGCTACCGTGGCAACATGATCCGCGGACGGTCCGCCCTGACGTTGCTGTTCGCCCTCGCGCTCGTTGGCGCGATCGGCTGCACCGACGTGCGCGAACGCGGCGACCAGGCCATGGAGGCCATCGACCAGATGAGCGAGCGGGGCCGTTTCTGCCTCGCGCTTGCACGCGCGGTGACCGCCATCGAGTCGGCCTCGCCGGAGACCGCACGCGAGGCGATCGAGGAGGCCGTGACCCAGGCACCGGACGACCTGCTCGACGACGTCCGTACCCTGGCCGACGCGATCCGCGCTGCGGAGGATCAGGGCGCAGACGGGCTGCGAGACCCTGAGGTTCAGCGAGCGGCAGAAGCACTCCGTGACCGGACCCGTGAACTGTGCGATCCGCTCTGACCGAACACCATCCGTCCCCGCATCCGACGGCACCGATGATCGAGACGACCTGTGGCTTCATCCCGTAAGCCGGTGACACCGGACCAGAAGAGCCGCGACCTACAGCGCGACTTCCGGACCCTGCAGAAGCAGGACCCGAGCCCGGAACGTGCCGTGGAGCTCGCGACGCTCGCGCGGGCAGCCCACGAGGACCGCCAGCTGAACCTGGCCATGTTGGCGGCACAACAGTGTCTCGAGGAGGACCCGAGCGAACCGGAGCTGTTGGTCGCGGCGTACCGGAACGAGCAGGGCGGCGAACCCCGACTGCTGGAACTCGCGGACCTCCGTGACCTCGCCCGCTACCTCGACCGGCCCGATCTGACCGCGATCGCCGACCGGGATCTCGAGGTGGCGGCCCGAGAGTGGGTCCTGCCGGCCGAAGAGGGCGAACGTCGCTACCGGCTCAGGACCGTCCAGTCGCTGGCGTCTGCCGAGCTCGCCGATGGTCTGCGCAACGAGCTGGACCTCGCGTGAGTCAGCCGGTGCCGCCGACGGACCAGCGCTCGACCTCGGGAGCAGCGCCGGCACCAGGCCCCATCGGGATCGATGACGTCCGTGCTGCGGCCGGCAGGTTGGATGGGGTGGCGCATCGCACGCCGGTCCTGCGCTCACGCAACCTCGATGCCCGGGCCGGAGCACGGATCCACCTGAAGGCCGAACACCTCCAGCGCATCGGTGCTTTCAAGTTCCGCGGGGCGTACAACGCGATCGCCTCGCTCCCGGCCGATGAACGAGCACGGGGGATCGTCGCGTTCTCGTCTGGCAACCACGCCCAGGCCATCGCCTGTGCCGCCGGGCTCCTCGATGCTCCTGCAACGATCGTGATGCCAAGTGATGCCCCGCAGGTCAAGCTCGCGGCCACCCTCGGCTACGGCGCTGAGGTGGTCAGCTACGACCGCTACACCGAGGACCGCAGATCGATCGGCGAGAGGATCGCGGGGGAACGAGGCGCGACCATCATCCCCCCCTACGACCATCCTGCGGTCATCGCGGGCCAGGGCACTGCCGCCCTGGAGCTCCTGGAGGAGGTCGCCGAGCTCGACGTCTTGGTCGTCCCGGTCGGAGGCGGGGGCTTGATCGCCGGGTGTGCCATCGCCGCCAGAGCGATCAACCCGCGCCTCCGCGTCATCGGGGTCGAACCCCAAGGTCGACGCGCTGCCCGTGACGCCCTCGAACGCGGGGAGGTCGTCCAGGTGGAGGTACCGAGGACCGCACTGGACGGGCAGCAGACCCCTGAGGTTGGCCACCTGCCCCTCGCGGTCATGCAACGGGAGATCGAGGAGGTCGTTGGTGTCGATGATCTTGCGGTGCTCGCGACGGTCCGTTCCCTGGCGATCCGGATGAAACAGGTCGTGGAGCCATCGGGCGCGAGCGCCCTCGCCGCGGTCCTCGACGGAGGGATCGAGCTCGGCGGAGGCGACATCGGCGTGATCATCTCCGGGGGCAACATCGCCCCAGGCGCCTTGGCGGACCTGCTCGGCAATGACCTGGAGCTGCGGTGGTGATCCTTGGCGTCTTCGGACGGCTGCCGCCGGTCAGTTCGCGTGCTCCAGCGACCAGCGATCGCTCCAGCGGGCACGCACGGCCCCATAGGTCGCCGCTGCCGTGAGCAG
>SKNK01000306.1 GCA_007120565.1 Nitriliruptoraceae bacterium
CTGCCGTGCTCAGTAGCCTGCACAGGTCCCGTCCTCCTGGAGCCCTCGTGCCTGCGGTCACCCTCATCACCGACAACGACACCGTCGGCGCCGGATCCTCCGACGAGGCGTTGATCGAGGCTCTCGAGGAGCTCCGCACCACCGTCGATGTCCGTCCGTGGAACCAGGTCGATGCACACCTCGTCGACGCGGATCTGGTCGTCATCCGTGACCTCGATCTGGACCCCGAGCGCCGCGAAGGGTTCCTCACGTGGGCGCTCGCGGTCCAGGAGCAGGCGGTGGTGTGCAACCCCGTCGACGTGCTGCGCTGGAACAGCCATCGGTCCTACCTGCTCGAACTCGAGGAGCGCGGTGCTCCGGTCGTACCGACGGCGTGGACCGCTCGCGGCGACAACATCGACCTGGCGGCCCTGATGGCCGATCGAGGGTGGGAGCGTGCCCTCATCGCCCCGGCGGTCCTCGGAGCGACGACCGTGGCGGTCCCGGTTGGCGAGGGTGGGTGTCAGCTCGCGGCCGGGCAAGGTGCGCTCGATCGGCTCTTGCGGCTCGACGATGTCACCATCCAAGCCCTGCCGGCGGACGGGCTCGCTGCGGCTCGTCTCGCCGCGATCGCCGTCGATGGTCGGGTCTCGCACGTCCTGCGTTGGGACGGGAGCGCGCAAGCCCAGGCCGAACCTGTGGTGGACGCCGAAGCGGCGGCCCTCGCGGAGTGGGTCGTTGAGGCGACCGGGGTGGAGTTGGCCGTTGCGAGGGTCGAGTTGCAACCCGATGAGCTCGGGACCCTGCAACTCGTCGGATTGGATGCCGTGACGCCCGACCTCGGCCTGCACGCGGTTCCCGAGGCTGCGGCCACCATCGCGGCCGCACTGCTCAGACGCCTGCCCGACCCGCCCTGATCGGTTGGCCGGAGAAGGCCCGTCCACGAGGACGCGCGTCTGCGAACATGGAGTGACGACCGAGGAGGCACCATGTCGAGGATCGCGATCACCGGAGCGACCGGCCTGATCGGTAGCGCGCTCGCCTCGTCACTCGAGGACGACGGGCACACCGTCCACGCCATCTCGCGCTCCCCGGATGCCGCCGGTGCTGACGGGATCGTGTGGGACCCGCTGGAAGGCAAGATCGACGCGAGCGATCTGGAGGGTGTCGATGCCGTCGTCCACCTGGCGGGCGAGCCGATCGGCGACTCGCGGTGGACCGACGAGACGAAGCGTCGGATCCGTCGCTCGCGTGAGCTCGGAACGGCACTGATCGCGGAGACACTGGCCAACCTCGATCAGCCCCCCTCGGTGCTTGTCTCCGGGTCAGCGGTCGGCATCTACGGGGATCGCGGCGACGAGGTGCTCGCCGAGGACGCCAGCCTGGGGGACGACTTCGTCGCCGAGGTGTGCAAGGTGTGGGAGAGCGCCGCGGACCCGGCGCGGCGGGCGGGTATCCGCGTCGTCCACCCGCGGACCGGTGTGGTCATCGCTCCGGATGGACCGCTGCTCGACAAGCTCGAACTCCCCTTCAAGCTGGGGGTAGGCGGCAAGGTCGGGTCCGGCCGCCAGTACGTGCCGTGGGTCTCCCTCGAGGATGAGGTCCGAGCGTTGCGGTTCGTCATCGATCACGACCTCGAGGGTCCGGTGAACATCGCCGGCCCGGTGCCGGTGACCAACGCGCAGATGACCAAGGCCTTGGGCAAGGTGCTGCGCCGACCGACCGTGCTGCCGATCCCGGTGTTCGCCATCCGCCTGATGTACGGCGAGATGGGCGTGAGCCTCGCCACGGTCAGCCAACGGGTGGTCGCCGACAAGCTCCAGGAGGCCGGATTCGAGTTCCGTCATCGCACGATCGAGGAGGCGCTCCGCGTCGCCCTGGAACGTCCCGCGGCGGCGTGACGTGAGCGGACCCGAGGTTGTGATCGTCGGGGCAGGACTCGCGGGCCTGACCTGTGCGGTCCGCCTCCACCGTGCCGGCCGAGAGGTGGTCGTCCTCGAAGCCTCCGATGGGGTCGGTGGCCGCGTCCGTACCGACGAGGTGGATGGCTACCTGCTGGACCGTGGGTTCCAGGTCCTGTTGACCGGCTACCCCGCGGCACGGACCTGGTTCGACCTCGACGCTGCGGAGATGCGTGCCTTCGCTCCGGGGGTCGTCATCCGCCGCCGCGGGCGGGAACACCGTCTGGCCGATCCGTTCCGCTCCCCGGGTTCGGCCCTCGCGTCGGTCGCCGCGCCGGTTGCGACCGTCGGTGACGGTCTTCGCCTGCTGGCTTGGCGGCAGAAGCTGCTGCGCACCTCGGGCCCACGGGTCGGCGCACGGCCCCAGGTCACGACCGAACGTCGGCTACGGGAATTGGGCTACTCGCCAAGGATCGTGTCCAGCTTCTTCCGCCCGTTCCTGGCCGGCACCTTCTTCGATCCCGGGATGTCCACGTCATCGCGTGTCACCGAACTGGTCTTCCGGTCCTTCTTCCGCGGTGACGTTGCGGTGCCCGCCCGCGGCATGCAGGTGCTCCCCGAGCAGCTCGCGGCACAGCTCCCTTCCGGAACGATCCGGACCGGGGCTCGGGTCCACTCCGTCGAAGACGGCGAGGTTCGGGTCGACGATGGCGAGGCACTGCGGGCCGACCACATCGTCGTCGCGACCGAAGGCCCTGCTGCCGCCGAACTGCTCGGTCCACGCCTGCAGGACGGGCCGGCCCCCGGCCGGGGCACCGTCACCATCTACCTCGGCGCAGATCGATCTCCGGCCGGTGGACCGCATCTGGTCCTGGACGCGGACGGCAGTGGGCTCGTCAACAACCTCGCGGTCATGTCCGATGTGGCACCTCACTACGCGCCGCCAGGGCGGTCGCTGGTGGCGGCGTCGATCGCGGGCCTGCCTGACCTGGCGGAGGACGAGCTCCTGTCGGCGGTCCGTTCCCAGCTACGAGGTTGGTACGGCGACGCGGTGGGTGATTGGGACCATGTGGCCACCTACCGCATCCCGTACGCCCAGCCCCGGCAGGACGTCTGGGACCTCCCGACGTTGGCACGGCAGGTGCGGATCGACGCGCGCACGTGGGTCTGTGGCGACCACCGTGACACCGGGTCGATCCAAGGAGCGCTGGTCAGCGGGCGCCGCACCGCGGATGCCCTCCTGGCAGCGACCGGAACCCGCCCGTCAACCGGAGAGCGCGATCGCGATGAGCGCTGAGCCGGTTGCGGTCACCGTCAGCAGGATCGCCAGCAGGGTGAAGCGCACGTCGGCTGCGCGTGACCAGCGACGCGCGAGCCAGATGAGCACCCCGACGGGCCAGACGATCAAGGCGGCGGCGAGGACCGCCAGGGCCACGGTGGCGACGTCACCGGGAAGCAGCACCAGGATGGCCAAGACGCACATGGCGCCCAGGAGCAGGTCGCTTGCGCGTGACGGGGTGACCTCGGGGCGCCTCATGCTCGTACCACCAGGATGATCCCGATCGCCAGGACCATCGCGCTCAACACGACCCTGACCTGACCAGCCGGCAGTCGCGGCTGCATCGCGCCACCCAGACGCCCGCCGAGCAGACCGCCGAGTACCGCAGGGGCGATCGCCGCGGTCATCCGGCCCTGACTGGTGTACACCCCGATCGTGACCGCTGAGGTGACCCCGACCATGAACATCGAGGTGGCGGCGGCCACCTTGACGGGGACGTGCATCACCTCGCTCATGACGGGGGTCTTGATGAAGCCGCCGCTGGTCCCGGTCAACCCGGCGAGCAGACCGGCACCGCCGATGAGCCCGACACCGAGGGGAAGGCGTCTGATCTCGTAGGGGATCACGCGTCCCTCCTGATCGGGGTACGCGCTGGCGAGGCGGCCGGGGCGATCGCCAGAGGTCGCCAGGTCCGCTCCGTCGACCGGCAGGTTCCGTTGCCCTCGCCGCAGGCCCCCCGCGATCGCCGCCACGATCGCCGCGCCACCGAGGGCGTACTGCAGCGCCTCTTCCGGGGCCAGGACCGAGAGCAGCGCGCCTGCGGCTGCCGCAGCGCTCGCCGGGATCTCCATGGCGACGCCAAGGCGGTGGTTGGTGATACCCGACAGGGACTGCCGCGGGACCGCAGCCAGTGCCCCGGCACCGCTCATGGCGATGCCGATCGGAGCGGCTTCGATCGGCGACCAACCGAGCAGGACGAGCCCGGGGACCAGGATGACCGCGCCGCCAAGTCCGCCGACCGAACCGAGCGTCGCCGTGGCGAAGGCGAGCAGCCCCACGATGAGCTGCGCCACGACGAAGTTGTCCACGCCCGAGCTCCTGGATCCTCGGTGGATGGCTGCCGACGCTAGCCGGGGCACACCAGGGCCTCGTAGCTCAGTCGCCGATGGTCGCGCCCTTCGAACTCGCCCCACGACGCGCCGGGCGAGGGACGCATCCTTCGGTGCACCCTGCGCTCACGCGAAGGAAACCCGTTGAAACCTGAACGCCTTTCCTGCAAGGTACGGCTGTTTGAACGTTAATTTGAACGTTCAAAGCAGCGTACGGGAGATCGCTGGGGTCGTTCGCCTTCTTGTGGGGGCGCCCCGAAGCACAACAGGGAGAGCCTGATGACGTCGCTCATGGACGTGGCACAACGCGCGGGGGTGTCGCGCCAGACCGTGTCGAACGTCCTCAACGCCCCCGACCGGGTGGCGTCACCGACCCGCGAACGCGTTGAGGCTGCGATCGCCGAACTCGGCTACCGACCGAACCGCAGCGCACAGAACCTCCGGAGTCGTCGATCCCACCTGCTGGGGCTCGACCTGAAGCCGACCGGGCCCGAGGAAGTGAGCCCCGTGCTCGACCGCTTCGTGCATGCCTTGAGCGAGGAGGCTGCGCGCGTCGGCTACCACGTGTTGGTGTTCCCGCGTGCCGACGACGCCGCAGTTACGCACCTGCCATTGCACGCCACGCGCACCGTCGACGGGTTCGTCCTCGTCGACACCGAAGCGCACGATCGACGGGTCGAGGTACTTGCGAAGAACGATGTCCCCTTCGTGACCTTCGGCCGTTCCGGAGGTGGCGTGGCCCATGACGCCGTTGACGTCGACGGCCACGTCGGTGGCCGGCTGGCGGCGACCGAGGCGCTGAGCCGTGGTGCCCGACGGCCGGCGTTCGTGACCTGGCCCAAGGGCTCGCTCGCAGGCGACGCGCGGCTCGCGGGTTTCCTGGAGGTGTGCGCCGAGGCTGGTATCCCCGGAGAAGACATCACGGTGCTGCGGCGTCTCCACCGCGTCGAGGATGGCGTGGAGGCCGCCTTGACGCTACTTCGTGGCGATCCGACCATCGACGCGATCGTTGCCTCCTGCGACCTGCTCGCCGTCGGCGTGCTTCGCGCGGTCCGATCTCTCGCCTTGCGGGCCGGACACGACGTGCGGGTCATCGGGTTCGACGACTCGCCGATCGCCGCCCACCTCGATCCGCCGTTGACGACGGTCGGACAGCCCGTGCGCGAGGTCGCGCAACGGGTCATCTCGACGTTCCTCGCACGGCTCGACGACCCGGAGGCTCCGGTGCGTGTCGAGCTGCTCGAACCGCACCTCGTGGTGCGGCTGACGTGATCGACCCGGCCGCCGTACCGGCGGTCGTCACAACGGCGGACGTCCATGCAGATGGACGACGGTGGAGGAGACAACCATGAAGACGACACTACGGGTGCTGGCCTCGATGCTGGCCCTGTCCCTGGTCCTCGTAGCCTGCGGCAACGGCGATGTCGACCTCGAAGATCTCGGTATGGAGGATGCTGCCAACGGGGACACCGACGAGGACGGGGAGGATCCCGCTGACGAACTCGACGCCGGGGATGCCGACCTGTTGCTGCTCGGTTGGTCGGCGTCGCCAGCGGAGAACGAGGCGCTCCAGGGCGTGTTGGACGGCTATCCGGGCGGAGACGTCGCCCTCACGCTGTCGAGTGACTTCGAAGCCACGCTACGAGCATCGCTGGCCGCGGGGGACCCGGCCGACGTGTTCTACGTCGACTCCAGCCAGTTCCTGAACCTGCATCGGGAAGGGGTCCTGGCTTCCGTCGGCGACCAACTCGACGACGTGGACGACTTCTACGAGCCGCTGCGCGAGACCTTCAGCGTCGATGGTGAGCTGTACTGCCCGCCGAAGGACTTCTCGATCCTGGCCCTGCAGTACAACGTCAGCATGCTCGACGAGGCCGGCCTCGAGCCCCCGACCACCTGGGAGGAACTCGCCGAGGCAGCCGAGGCCCTGACGACCGACGAGCACGTCGGCCTGGTCGTCGCACCGGAGTTGGCGCGCCTCGGGGTGTTCATCAACGGCGCTGGCGGCTCGGTCCTGGCCGATGACGAGACCTCGAACATCACCTCGCCCGAGAGCATGGAAGGCCTCGAGTTCATCGAGCGCATGTTCGCTGAAGGGTGGGCGGACATCCCGAGCAACCTCGACGCGGGTTGGGCCGGCGAGGCCTTCGGCCAGGAACGTGCGGCCATGACCATCGAGGGCAACTGGATCATCGGTGCGATGTCCGGCGAGTTCCCCGAGGTCGAGTACGGCGCGGCGCCGCTTCCCGAGGGCCCGGGCGGCAACCCCGCGTACGTGTTCACGGTCTGCTACGGCGTCGCCGCCGATGGTGACGACGTTGACGCCGCCGCTGACCTCGCCAACTACATCACCCAGCGTGACCAGATGCTCGACTTCACGCGGGACTTCCCGGTGATCCCGTCGCGGGCGTCCGCCCGGGACGAGTGGGTCGAGAACAACCCAGGCACCGAGGCGTACCTCGAGGCTGCGGACACCGCGATCGGGTGGCAGTTCCCGGCCGGGTTCACCCCGGCGTTGGATGAGATCAACTCGGTCCTGCAGGGACTGGCCGAAGGCTCGATCGATGCCGACACGGCCGCCGAGCGGATCGACGCCGCGATCGGCGACGTCCTCGGCTGAGCGACCGACCGGCGGCGGGGGACTCCCGAGCCCCGCCGCCGGCCTGGTCGTCCCGTGCCGCTATCGGGCGGGCGGCGTCCTGCGGGATCGAAGAGCAGTGGGAGGTAGGACGATGAGCGAACGGGTCGCAGATGCGCCGGTGCCGACGGGCGAGGCCCGCGGGGCCGCCGCGGTCGACCCCAGGCCACCTCGCCGGAACCTCCGGCAGAGGTTGATGGGGAGCGAGAAGGTCTCGGGCTGGGTGTTCGTCGCGCCAGCCCTGCTCGGGCTCGTGGTCTTCGTCATCCTGCCGATGGCGATGACGCTCTACGTCAGCTTCCGGGACTGGAGCGGGATGCGTCCGATCGGCGAGTCCAACTTCGTCGGGCTCGAGCACTACCGCGATCTGCTCGTCGACGACGGACTGACCCGCAGGGACTTCGCGACGGCTCTCCGCAACAACCTCTACTACGTGCTCGGCGTCGTGCCGGCACAGACGACGATCGCGTTCCTGATCGCGGTCATCGTGAACAACAAGCTGCTGAAGGCCAAGACCTTCTTTCGAGCTACCTACTACTTCCCATCGATCACCTCGTCGGTCGCGATCGGGTTGGTGTTCATCTTCCTGTTCCAGTCCAACGGGGCGATCAATGCGCTGTTCGGCTTCTTCGGGCTCCCGGATGACACCCGATGGCTCGCCGATGCCTCCGGGTTGATCCACA
>SKNK01000524.1 GCA_007120565.1 Nitriliruptoraceae bacterium
CGGTCGGGGTGGAAGGCTTCGAACTCGTCGAGCTTCTCGCCGACGGACGCGAACTTGATCGGCTTGCCGGTTACCTCGCGGACCGAGAGTGCGGCACCTCCACGAGCATCACCGTCGAGCTTGGACAGGATCACCCCGTCGAAGCCGACCCCATCCTGGAAGGCCTTGGCGACGTTGACCGCCTCTTGGCCGATCATCGCATCGATCACGAACAGCGTCTCGGACGCGTCGACCGCCTCACGGATGTCGCGGGCCTGCTTCAGCAGTTCGTCGTCGATGGAGAGTCGGCCGGCGGTGTCGACGATCACCACGTCGCAGCCGGTCTCGCGCGCCTTGTCCAGCGACTCGCGGGCGACCGGGACCGGATCGCCGGAGGTCGCCGGTGCGTAGACGTGGACGCCGGCCTTCTTCGCGTTGACCTTGAGCTGCTCGACGGCGGCAGGACGCTGCAGGTCACAGGCCACGAGCATCGGGTTCTTGCCCTTGCTCTTCAGGTGCATGGCGAGCTTGCCAGCGGCGGTGGTCTTCCCCGATCCCTGCAGGCCGGCCAACATGATCACGGCGGGCTTACCGGTCAGGTTCAGTCCCTCGGCGGGGCCTCCGAAGGCGCGTTCGAGCTCGTCGCTGACCGCCTTGATGACCTGTTGCGAGGGGTTGAGGGCCTTGGAGACCTCCTCGCCGACCAACTGCTCGCGCAGCCGCTCGATCATGCCCTTGACGACCTTGAAGTTGACGTCGGCCTCGAGCAAGGCGAGGCGGATCTCCTTCAGGGTCGCGTCGACGGTCTTCTCATCGAGGCGGCCACGGCCCTTCACGCGGTCAAGGGCCGACTCGAGCTTGTCGCTGAGCTGGTCGAACACGGGCGTTCCTGGGGACGAGGAGCAGGGCGTTGGCCCGCGAGCGTAGCGGCCGGCGTGGTGTTGGCCGGTTGCCGGAAGGACAGCTGGGTTCCAGCGGCCCGGACGGGCTACGCCTCGCCGGCGACGTCCCCGAACAGTCCCTCGACGAACAGCTCCGGGTCGAAGGGCGCGAGGTCGTCGATCCCCTCGCCCAGACCAACGAACTTGACCGGCAACCCGAGCTCGCGTTGTACCGCGACGACGATCCCGCCCTTCGACGACCCATCGAGCTTGGTGAGCAGGATGCCGCTCACCTCGACCGCGTCGAGGAAGGCTCGAGCCTGGGAGATCCCGTTCTGTCCGGTCGTGGCGTCGAGGACGAGCAGGGTCTCCTCGAGCGGGCCCGCCTGCTTCTCCAGTACCCGCTTGACCTTGCCGAGCTCATCCATCAGCTCACGCTTGTTCTGCAACCGACCAGCGGTGTCCACGATCAGCAGGTCGGCGTCTCGACTGGTCGCCGCGTCGTAGGCCTCGTAGGCAACCGACGCGGGGTCGGCGCCTTCCTCCTTGCGCACCAGGTAGGCGCCCGTGCGCTCCGCCCAGATCCCCAACTGTTCGGCAGCCGCGGCCCGGAACGTGTCGGCCGCGGCCAGAACGACACCGGCGCCATCACGCTGTTCGACCGCGGCCAACTTGCCGATCGAGGTGGTCTTGCCGGTGCCGTTCACACCGGTGACCAGCCACACCGTCGGCCCATCGTCCGTCGCTCGCGCCAGGGATCGGTCGGCGGTCCCGAGCACCGAACGCAGCTCCTGCTTGAGCAGGTCGAGGACCTCATCCGCAGTGGTCGCCCCCTCGACGCGGCTGCGGCGACGCAGCTCTTCGACGATCTCCATCGTCGCGGTGACACCGACGTCCGCGGTGATCAAGGCCTCTTCGAGCCCTTCCCAGGCTGTCTCGTCCACTCCTCGGCCGAACAGGTCAGCGACCGACGCTCCGAGCACGTTGCGAGTACGCGAGAGGCGACGCCGGAACCGCTCCCCGAGCGCGAGCGGCTCCTCTTCGACCAGCTGTTCCGGGGTGTCCGGTACCTCGACCTCGGGTACCTCGACCTCCGGCGCCGCGGTGTCGGCCTCCAGTGTGGCCGTGGTGGTGCCTCCGCCATCGTCACCCTGGTCGAGCCCCTCTTGAGATCGGCTGCCGGCGTCGGACCCTGACGTGTCGCTTCGAGCGCGGCCGAGGGCGATGACCATCGCCAGGACCACCACGAGCACGACCACCACCACGAGCAAGGTGACCGGCGGTAAGGACTGCAGGGCTTCCAGCACGGGAGCGGAACCTTTCAGGTGGACGGGGTCAGCCGACCGGGGAGGGCTCGTCGAGCGCCTCGGTCGGTGCATCGCTGGCACGACCTTCCAAGGCGTCGTGGGTCTGTCCCGCGTTCGCGTCGGCGGTGGGTGCTCCATCCTCACGGAGGCGCTCAGCGACCACCTTGGTGACCGCATCAGGCCCCATCGTGACCCCATAGAGCACGTCGGCGATCTCCATCGATCGCTTCTGGTGGGTCACCATGATGATCTGTGCATGGCCTCGGAAGGACCGGATCACCTTGAGGAGTCGCTGCAGGTTGACGTCGTCGAGGGCGGCGTCGACCTCGTCGAGGACGTAGAAGGGCGAGGGGCGAGCTCGGAAGATCGCGAACACGAAGGCGAGCACCGTCAGGGATCGTTCCCCGCCCGAGAGCAGAGAGAGACGCGTCACCTTCTTGCCGGGCGGACGTGCCTCGACATCGATGCCGGCGGTCAGCAGATCGTCATCGTCGCCGGTGAGCACCAACCGTCCGTGCCCGCCAGGGAACACCGTGGAGAAGGTCAGCTCGAACTCGCGTGCAACGTCGTCGAAGGCCGCCTTGAAGACCTCACGGATCCGGTCATCGACGGCAACCACGACCTCGGCGAGGTCGCGCTTCGAGCGACGCAGGTCGTCGAGTTGATCGGAGAGGAAGGCATGGCGTTCCTCGAGCGCCTTGAACTCCTCGAGGGCGAGCGGGTTGACCCGACCGAGCAGGCCGATCTTGCGGACGAGGACGTCTTCGCGTTCCGTCAGCTGATCCTGGTCGTAGGAGCCAGCGTCCGGGTGCTCAGCGCGGATGTCCTCCGGGCTCAGGGACAGCTCGGTGCGGATCCGACGTGTGAGACCCTCCAGACGGGAAGCCACCTCGGCACGTTTGAGATCGGCGGCGTGACGCCGCTCCCGTAGCTCGTCCAGTTCACCGGCCACCTCGGTGAGCACGTCGCGCGCCTCGGCGAGTTGTTCGCGTCGACGGGCGTGGCGCTGTTGGAGTTCGTCGCGCTGCGTCGCGGCCTGCTCGATCGTCCGTTCCAGTTCCTCGATCGCGGAGCGAGCGACCACGGCCAGCTCACCACACCGCTCGATCCCGCGACGACGCGCCTCCCGCCGACGGGCAGCTTCCTGCAGGGCCGCTTCGACCTCGTCGGCCTCACGATGCAGTTCCTGCTCCTGCAGCTCGAGGTGACGGACCTGCTCGGTCGTCCGCTCCAGCTTGACCCGCGCCTCGAGCTCCCGTTCGCGGGCCGCCTCGACCGTCTCGTCGAGCTCCACGGCGATCAGATCCGGGCCCTCGTCCTCCCCCGCGGAGGTGTCCTCCTGCGGACCGCGGCCGTTCAGTTCCGAGAGGGCGGCGCGATCGCGCTCGAGCACGCCATCGAGTTCCGTCTGCTGGCCGGCAACGACCTCTCGTTGGGTCGTCAGCGAGTGCAGTTCCTTGTTCAGACGCGCCAGACGCTCCGCGGCGCCGGTGATCCGGGCGTCGGACTCGTTGATGCGTTCGGTCGCCTCACCGAGGGCTTCCTTCGCACGAGCCAGATCCTGATCCGCGATCGCTCGATCGGCCGTGACCTTCTCGAGCTCGGCGGCCAACTCGTCGGCGCGGGCGGAAGCCTGGTCCGCGGCGGTCGCGGTCGCAACGGCGGAGCGCTCGAGCGATCCGCCAGCCTGGTACCCGTGCGGCCCAGCGAGGTCCCCCGCCGCGGTGACGAAGGTGAGATCGGGGTCACGGCCGTGCAGGAGCACCGCGGTGTCCCAGTCCGCGACGACGTAGGTGCTACGCAGTCGGCTGCGCAGGGCGGTGACGATCCCCTCCGCCGAAGGTGAGCCTCCTGCGGGCTCGAGCAGATCAGCGACCGGGTTCGCTCCGGCGGTCGCCAGGCGCTCAAGCGTCTCGTCATCCGGCGTCGCCATGTGGCGGTCATCGTGGCGTGCCGCGAGGACGATGGCACGTCCCCCCTCGACCTCACGGAGCCACGCGACGGCGCGTCGAGCGCGCTCGGGGGTGGTGACGACAACAGCCTCGCCGAGCCTGCCCAGCGCCGCCGCGACCGCTGCTTCCTGCCCGCCGGTGACCCGCACATGGTCGGCCACCGGACCGAGGATCCCCTCGAGGTCACCTTCCAGCAACGCCGAGGTACCACCGTCGGTCTCGGCGAGGGCGGCACGCAGGGCTTCGGCTCGCGCAGCTTGGGACGAACGCTCTGCGTCCAGGTCGCGAGCACGTGCGGCGAGCTCCTCGACCCGCGCCGAGTGCTCGGCGACCTCGGCCTCGGCCGCCTCGAGCGCGGAGGTGAGATCCACCTCGCTGACGTCGAGGCGGTGGATCTCCTCCTGGACCTTCGCGACGTCCTGCTCGGCTTCCTTCGTGCGACTGTCGAGGCTGGACAGCGTGGAGCTGACACGACCCAACTCGGCTTCCGCCGAGGCGATGGCACCCCGCAGCGCCGACACCTCACCTTCCCACCGAAGGACCCGTTCCCGCTGCTCAGCCCGGCGCCGACGTTCAGCCTGCAAGCGCTGCTCGTGGGTGCGCCGTTCCTGCTCCGCTTCACGGCGCGCCGCAGCGGCCTCTTCGAGGCGTTGACGGTCCTGTTCGCGAGCCTCTGCGCGCTCGCCGCGTTCCTCTGCGACACGTTCGGCTTGGGCACGCAGCTCCGCGGGCGGTCGGCCGGCCAGGGGTTCCTCGACGTACTCGACGAGGTGGCGGCGCTTGGCTTCGATCAGATCACTGGTGCCACGCAGCCGCTCCGCGAGGGAGGTCAGGCCGTAGACCCCGGCCTGGGCGCGATCCACGGTCGGCCCGAGTTCGGCGAGCTCAGCCTCGAGCTGATCGACGCGGCCCTGGGCGGCGTCGCGTCGTGCCTCGACGTCCGAGAGCTTGGAGCTGGTCCGGTCTTCGTCCCGACCTTGCGCGTTCGCCTGTTCGGTCAATCGATGCAACTCGAGGGCCGCGATCTTGACGGCGACCTCACGCAACTCGGCCTGGAGGGCGGCGTGCCGGTCAGCGGCCTCCGCCTGCCGCTCGAGTGGACGCAGTTGGCGGCGGAGCTCGCGGAGGACGGTCCGCAGCTTCTCGATGTGTCCATCGACCTGTTCGAGCTTGCGCAGGGCGCGTTCGCGACGCCGGCGGTGCTTGAGGATCCCCGCGGCTTCCTCGATGTAGCGGCGACGTTCCTCGGGCTTGGCGTTGAGGATCTCGTCGAGCTGTCCCTGTCCAACCACGGTGTGGAGCTCGCGGCCAAGGCCGGTGTCCGACAGCAGTTCCTGCACGTCGAGCGCCCGGACCTCCTCGCCGTTGATCTGGTAGGAGGTCTCGCCGTCGGCATGGATCGTTCGGGCGACACGCACCTCGCTGAACTGGGCCGCACTGTGAGCCGTTCCCAGTCCGCTTGCGGTCAGCTGCCCTTCGGAGTTGTCGATGACGATCTCGACGTGAGCGCGGCCAGCAGCGTTGCGGCTGGGCGAGCCGGCGAAGATGACGTCCGACATCGAGCCGCCGCGCACCTTCTTGGCGGAGTGCGTCCCCAGGACCCAGGACAGCGCATCGACGACGTTGGACTTGCCGGACCCGTTGGGACCAACGATCACCGTGATCCCTGGCTCGACCTCCAGGGCGGTCCGCTCAGCGAAGGACTTGAAGCCACGCATCGACAGAGACCTGAGGAACACACTGCCTCCACAGGCGCGCATGGCGCATCGACGACGGGACTCACAACGACCGGCAGCCTAGCGATGTCACGCGGATGCTCCACGCGACCTCTCAGCTATGGGCCGGGGTCCGCTCGTCACTGGGCAGATCGCGCTCATCCTGGGCGGCTTGGGCTTCGGCCAGCGCGCGCTCAAGCTCCGCGACACGTTGACGCAACACCCGAACCTCGTCGAGCAGACGCAGGCTGGATGGCGCGGCGTGGGTGCCCATCAGGGCCTTGCCCATCCTCGTTCCTCCAGGGGTATCGATGCCACTCGTCAGGCGAGCCGGTGTGGGAGGTTCCCGCCAACTGGCGAACGGTGCACCAGGACTACAGGCGGTGCGCAACCGCCAGGTTCCGACCCTTCGAGCCTACAGCAGCGCTCACGAGGCCGTCCAGGCGGAAGGTCCCACGGGCACGGGACCTCCGGCGCACCAGCGATGCACCGGATCGGGGTTCGAAGGCGGTGGCCCCGGAACCGGCGGTTCCCGCGAAGATCAGCGCACCTCGAAGCGCTCGTAGCCCTCGGGTTGCACCGACCCCGACTCGATGTGGTCGACCTCGGCGGCGGGTGGGCCACCGGTGACCATCCAGGCCTCCACGGTCTCGACCGCGTCAGGAGGGCCTTCGAGCCAGGCGACCACCGCGCCGTCATCGCGGTTGGCGACCCAGCCGGTGACCCCCTGTTCCTGAGCGACACGACGGGTAGACGCGCGGAAGAACACGCCCTGGACGTGCCCGTGCACCGTCACCCTGCGCGCGACCTTCGTGCCCATCAGATCATGCACTGATCGCAGCGGTAGGTGTACACGCCCTTCTTGATGCGTGTGCGTACGATCGGCTTGCGGCACCGTGAGCAGGGAAGCCCTTCACGGCCGTACACCCGCAGATGCTCCGCCGCCTCGCCCTCATCGTCGATGGCCGCCTCGGCCTCGGCATCGTCCAGTGACGATCCAGCGGCCTTCATCGCGATGACGATCACTTCCTGCATCGCCCGGTAGAGGCGGCGGATCTCCTGCGTGGACAGCTTCGAGGTGGCGTGGTCATGGCGCAGTCCGGCTTCCCACAGGATCTCGTCGCTGTAGACCGGGCCGAGGCCGGCGATCCGGGTCGGGTCCGTCAGCACGAGCTTCAAGGGACCGTCGGCATCGGCAAGGAAGCGACCGAACTCCATCCACGTCGGGTTGTCGTCTAGCGGATCGAGCGCATCAGGTGAGACGCCTGCGGCTTCCAGCGCTTCGTCCGTTGGCACGACCCCGGTATGCGCTGTGGGCTCGGTCCCCGCCTCGGAGAGGTGGATGGCGCCACCGATCGTGAACGTCACGATGAGGTGGGTGTCCTCACCCGCGTCCTCGTTCGCGGTCTCGCGGTGCAGCGAGCCCTCCTCGCCAGCATCGACGATCCAGGTCAGATCCTCGTCGAGGTCGAGGAAGATCACGGTGCCGCGGCGACGCGCCGCCTCGACCTTGCGCCCGGCGAGGGCTTTGACGAACTCGGGGCGGTTGCGGTGGAACGGCCGAACGACGCTCGGCGTCTCGACGATCACATCCTTGATGCGCTTGCCGACGATCTCTTTCTCGAGATCACGCCGGAGTACCTCGACCTCGGGGAGTTCGAGCACCGGATCGACCTTCCGTCAGGGTCAGGGGTGGGCGATCTGGGCAGTCGGTC
>SKNK01000447.1 GCA_007120565.1 Nitriliruptoraceae bacterium
CCCTTGGGGGCCGGCGTGTCGTCGGACCTGCGTGGTGAGCTTCGGCGGACGTGATCGCTGAGCAGGCTGGACGGGTCCAGTGCTGTCGTGGGCTCCCTTCGCCGCAGGCGCTTGTCGATCGTGACCGATGCGTTCCTCGCCGCGATCGGGTTCATCCGTGCCGTCGCGGCTCGCGGATCCGTTCGGGCCTGGCGTTCTTGCTCGGGCGCGGTCCGGCTCGGTGGTGCGTTCGTCCTCGCCCGGGCCGTGGAGGCCTGGGGCTGGACGTCGGACCTCCGACGCCCAGGGAGATCTGCGCGCTGTCTCGATCTTCCACAGGAAGGAGCGCACAGAATGCGACGGAGTGTCATGAGACACTATCTTTCCCCGCGCACGGTCCTGGGGAACGGGCTCATCAGCGGAGCGCCACCCCCGGGATCGAACATCCACACGGAGACTCGGGGGACGATCCATGCCGACGCTGTCCGGAACCGCTAAGAGCGTGGCGCAGAGGTCGGTGTGGAGTCCCCTTGCGCTGCTGCGTCTGATCGTCTGGCTTGCGCTGCTCGGTGTAGCCGTCGCCGTGCTCCATGGGTTGGGAAGCGGCGCCCTCCAAGCGCCGCCCCACGCCCCGAGCGCCTGGTCGTCGTGGTGGGCCGCGAGCGACCCGGTCGTTGCGTCGATGGCGTTGCTTCGCGTCGTCGTCTTGGGTCTGGGTTGGTACCTGCTCGTCGCCACGCTGCTCGGGCTGATCGCCCACGTCTCGCGCTCCGTCGCGCTCTGGAGGTTGGCGGAACTCGTGACAGCGCGATCGATGCGTGAGGTGGTTGCCGGACTGGTCGGGGTTGCCCTGGTGTCCGCGACGTCCGCTCCCGCGGCGGCGTCACCGACACTTCGCCCCAACGAGTCGACCACGCCGGTCCCCATCGAACTCGTGCTGCGCGACGCAGGCGAACGACACGCCGACGCCAGCGACACCGACGCCAGCGACACCGATGCTCGGGACGTCGACGAGCCGGGAGGTGAGGTTGGGTTCGAGCTGGAGGAGGACGTCGACGAGCCGGGAGGTGAGCTCCAGAGGTTCCGGCGGCGAGGTGGCCCGCTGAGCGGCTCAACAGACCTCGCGCCAGCAGTAGGGGGCAACCTCGAGGCCGCCCCACGGGCGGATCGAGATCCCGGCGGACTTCCGCACCCACTCGCCGGCGGCACGCACGGGATCGATGTCGACCAGAGCCCGGCTAGCGAGGGTGCCGAGCAGGGCGGTAGCGGCCGTGACGAGCAGGGCGATAGCGAAGGCGCCGAGGTGGTGCTGCGGCCAGCGGTTCCGGGTAGTGAGCAAGTAGCCCCCGAGGAAGGTGCCGCGGCCGGTGCGGATCAGCGTGAACGGGTCGGCGCCCCGGACGCGGACGGGGCAAGCGGGTCGAGTGACGCCTCCGGGGTGGACATCGGTGCGTCCACCAGGGATGTCGCGGGAGCTACCGAGGACGATGTGGGAGCTGCCGAAGACGATCCAGGAGCTACTGAAGGCCGCGCGACGGCCGCTGAGGATGATGCCGCGACACCCCGCAAGGGGGTGTGGGCGTCGCGGCACCTCAGGCGGTTCCCCGGCCACGCATCACCCCGCTCGGAACCCCGCGTGGAAGCGCAGCTGGGAACCGGAACGGACCACGTGGCCTCACCATCGTTGGGCCCGGGATCCGACGAGCACATCGTCGAAGCCGGCGAGTCGTTCTGGAAGATCTCGCGGGACCGGCTGGCCCGGGCGGGTGAACCCACGGACGACCGGACCGTCGAGCGCTACTGGCGGGTCCTGATCGAGGCGAACCTCGATCGGTTGGTCGTCGAGGGGGAGCCCGACCTCATCCTGCCAGGGCAGCGACTGCGGGTCCCGCCACTGTCGCCGGTCACGACAACGGGGGTGTCGCCGTGACGTCGATCGGTGGAGAAGACGTCCTCGTCGGGTTCGTCGATGCCTCGACGCATGAAGCCGAGGTGGCGCGACGGACGATGCGTCGTGAGTTCAACGATCGTGCGGGGGAACTCGCGACCTGGATCGGTGTGCTGCGCGACCTCGCAGAACGGCGCGTTGCCGTGGCCGTGCACATCGGTGGGGGTCGCTGCCATCGTGGCCGCCTGATCGCGGTGGGACGTGATCACGTCGTCCTAGCGGACGAGGGGGACTGCACCGTGTTGGTGGCCCTAGCCGCGGTGCGATTGATCCGACCGCAACCGGCGGCCGATCGCGTGGTCGCGCGGAGCGATCGCCGACCAGCTGAGCAACGCTCGCTACTCGAGGCCCTCGAGGACCTGTTGCCAACCGATCCGGACGTTGTCGTCGGGATACAGGCAGTGCCCGAGTCGCTACGCGGCAGGGTCCTGAGCTTGGGACAGGATGTGCTGACCTTGCGAGCCGTCGACGGTGGCGTGAACGTGGTTCCGCACCTGGCGATCGCGGACATCGCGTGGGGATCGTGATGGATAGGCCATCGCGCACGACCCCCGGTTCGCTCCACCGGCGCGTGCTCCGGTTGCCCCTGCTCGGGCTATCGGCGGTCCGGCCCCTCTGGGGAGAAGCCGTCGGGATCGTCGACCTCTTCGTCGCCCCCCATCGCGTAGAGGTGCTCGAGATCCCCGGGTGCGATCTTGGCGCGCTCGACGTAGTCGTCGATGTCGGGCTGCTGCAGTCGGATCACGCGCCCGAACTTGTACGCCGCGAGTTGGCCGCTGTCGATGAGCCGGTACAACGTCCGGACGGTGATCCCCAGTTGGCGGCTGGCCTCACGGGTGCTGACCCAGTTGACCTCGTCACGCGTCATGTCATGCCCTTCCGGTGTTGGCGACGCTACCTCGGCGACCGTGGGCGGTCTACGAACCACCGCCGCAGCTGTGGGCAACGCCCGGTTACCCACGCGGCCACGACCTCCAGACGGGTGCAGCGATGACCTCGACGGAGTCCCAGCTTGGAGCCCGGCCTGAGGCATACGGCTCGAGACGCGATGGTCGCGGCTCGAGCGGCCAAGGCCGTCACGGACGCCGGATCACCCGACCTCCTTCGCTTCCAGGCGGCCGCGCAGTCGTGGGATCGCTGCTGATCGCTGCCTCTGCGGTCATCGTCTTCGCGGCCTACCTCGGTGCCAACTCGGAGCCGGAGACCCGCTTCCTCGTCGCGTCGGAGCCGATCTCCGCCGGAACCGTCATCGCGGACGTGAGCGCCGCGCAGACCCTGTTCTCTTCCGCGCCGCTGTCCCTCGTCGACGGCGTTGCCGCACATGCGGTCGCCATCGACGATCTCGAGTCGATCGTTGGCCACACCGTCGTTGGCTCGCTCGAGGCTGGCGAACTGCTGCAGAGGAGCGTCCTGCTCGATGGTGAGCGCGCCGACGTCGGTCACGTCATGTCGTTCGCGGTTCCCGCCGCTGACGCCGTCGCGGGCTCGCTGGTCCCCGGGGAGATGATCGACGTGCTCTCGACAACCCGGACGAGCCGCGAGGCGTCCACCGCCTACGTCGTGCGCGGGGTCCCCGTGTTGGCCGTGGGGTCCGGTGGCACCGGATCCAGCGTCGTGCTGACCGTGGCGTTGGAGGACGTCATGCAGGTCCAGGCCCTCGGACACGCGGTCCACACGGCGACGGTCTTCGTGGTCGCCACCCGGGAGGGTGACCAGCCAACGGATCGTGAGCTGCCTGATCCGTACGTCGGCGGATCGTGGCCAGACGAGCAAGGCGAGACGCAGAACGACGAGGAAGACGTTGATCCGGGTGCGACTCCAGGGGTTGATCGAGGCGCCGACCGACGCGAGGAAGAGGTAGGCGACGTGCCTGCTGAGGAGGCCGAGACCGACAGGGACGCGGGGGCAGACGATGGGTGAGCGTTACGTCCTACTAGGGGTGGCACCGGCTCGAGCTCCCTGGTTCGGGCAGGTGGCGGCGTGGGCGTCCTCGGCCACGCTTCCCGCGGAGTTCGTTCGCTGTGTCTCGCTCGACGAGGTAGCTGCGCGCCTCGACGGTTCTCGTGCGTTCTCTGCCTTGCTCGTGGACGCCGAGATGCCCGGGTTGGACCGAGACCTGCTCGGCCATGCGCGGCGAACCAGATGCCCGGTGGTGGTCCTGGACGGACCTGAACCTCGCCGCGACTGGCTCGCTCTCGGTGCCGCAGCCGTCGTGGCGCCGAACTTCTCCCGAGACGAGTTGCTCGAGGTGCTGGCCGATGTGGCGATGCGGGTGCCAACCGCGACCTTCCGCTCCCCGACGCCACCGCCACGCGCGAGTGGGGACCAGGGCCGCCTGATCGCGGTCACGGGACCGGGTGGAACCGGTGCGTCGGTGCTGGCGATCGCCTTGGCGCAGGGTCTGGCTGCCTCCGAGGGCCAACTCGTCGCCGCGGATGGCTCACCTGGTCCGTCCCGACGTCCGTCGGTGTTGCTCGCGGACCTGTGTCGCGTCGCTGACCAGGCGATGTACCACGACGCGCAGGTGCTGATCCCTGGTCTGCAGGAGGTCATCGAGGCACATCGGACCACGCGGCCGTCGGGCCAAGCCCTACTCGCTCAGACCTTCGACGTCCCCGCGAGGGGGTACCGGCTGCTGCTCGGCCTGCGCCGTTCTCGACACTGGGTGGGCCTCCGTGAGCGTGCCGTCGACGCCACCCTCGACTCGTTGCAGTGGCTCGCGGACATCGTCGTCGCCGACGTGGAGTGTGACACGGAGGGCGAGACCGAGACCGGCTCCCTCGATGTTCAGGACCGCAACCTCTTGGCACGACAGACGTTCCCCCGTGCCGACCTGGTCCTGGTCGTCGGTGAGCCTTCGATGAAGGGGACGATGGCCATGGTGCGGATCCTTGCCGACCTCGTCTCCTACGGGGTCGAACCCGAACGGCTCGTGCCGGTGACGAACAGATCGCCGCGCTCCCCTCGACGACGCGCCGAGGTCACCTCGGCCGTGGCCGAGCTCGCGGCGTCCGCCGCTGGGCTCCGCCCTGGACGTATCCCTCCCGTGTTGCACGTGCCCGATCGCGATCCCGAACCGGCGCTGCGCGACGGCGTGGCCCTGTCGGGTGCACTGCCGCGCACCTTGGCTAGCGCCACGGTCTCACTGATCGCACGCAGGGCGACGACACCCCCTCGGGTCGTGCCTGAACCCGTGCCGGTCGCGCCGGGCTCCCTGGCCCCCCTCATCACCGAGGAGCCGCCGTCGACATGAGTGGGACCCATCCACCTGCCTCCGATCGGTCCCCGACGTCCGGGTGGGCGCCGCCTGCCGTCCCGCCCTCACCACCACAGGGATCGTCCGCGGCGTGGTCCGAGAGGTCATCCCCCTCGTCGTTGGGCGACGTGGCGCGGGCGGCTGTCGGGGACGGCACGGCCTCGTCGCCGGGGGACGTGGCGCGGGCGGCTGTCGGGGACGGCACGGCCTCGCCATCGCGTGGTAGTCCGGCAGCATCGGCCGGGGAGGCCACTACCTCGCCGTTGGCCGAGATCGAGCGCCGTGTCCTCGAACGGGCCAAGGAGGAGGCACTTGACCCAAGGTCGGACCCTGACCGCCGCCTGACGCAACTGCTGCAGGACGAGGTCGAGCAGTGGCGACTGGACTTCAAGCATGGCCGCTGCGACGTCGACCTGCCAGATCCCGCGATCGTTGTCGAACGCGCCGAGCGCAACCTCACCGGCTACGGACCGTTGGAGCCGTTGCTCGAGGACGATGATGTCTGGGAGATCATGATCAACGCTCCCGATCAGATCTTCGTGAAGCGTCACGTCGGGGTATCTGGCTACCACGACGAGTCCTTCCACGACGATGAGCACGTCCTGCGAACCGTCACCCGGATCCTCGATGACGCCTCGGGTTCTCATCGCAAGCTCGACGCGGCTGACGGGCTCCAGGATGCGCAGCTCGATCAGGGCGCACGGGTGCACATCGTGCACCGCGACATCGGCCGGGACTCGCACCTGCTGGTGAACATCCGCCGCTTCACCGGGGTGGCGTTCCGTTCGCTGGCGGAGCTGACCGACCGCGGGATGATGTCGCCGGCCGCGGCACGGTTCCTGCGTGCCGCAGCGCGCTCGCGACTATCGATCGTGTTCGCCGGCCCGCCTGGGTCTGGCAAAACGACGTTGCTGTCGTGCTGTGCGGCCGAACTCGATCCCGCCCTGCGCGTCGTGACGGCGGAGGAGGTGTTCGAGTTGGACGTTCCCCTGCCGAACGTCGCCTCGATGCAGACACGTGCTGCTCGCGTCGATCGCCCCGAGGTCGACCTGCGACGGTTGGTCGCCGGCTTCCTCCGCATGGCGCCAGACGTCGCCATCGTCGGTGAGGTCCGCGATCGTGAGGCGTTGCCCCTCCTGCTCACGCTCTCCTCCGGGGTGACGGGTTACACCACGATCCACGCGGGCTCCGCGCGGCAAGCGTTGTCGAGACTTCGGTTCATCTGCCAGCTGGCCGACACCAGGTCGGAGCTGCCGATGACCGCGTTGAACTCGCTCGTCAGCGATGCCATCGACGTTGTCGTGCACGCTGAACGTCGCGACGGCGTGCCCCGGATCACCGAGGTGGTCGCGATCGAGGAGCAGCAGACCGGTGCCGGATCGCCGGCCTTCACGGTGACCGATCTGTTCGTCCGGGATGGACCCGATGGGCCGTTGCGCTGGACCGGAGCGTTCCCGCAGCGCGCCAGCCGAGCCCTCCAAGCCGCTGGCTACGAGTTGCACAGGCTGTTCGACGAGCCTTCGCCGGCTCCTGTTGACACCGAGGTGGTGCGATGACGGCGGTGACCGCGCTACTGCTGGCCGTTGCGGCTGCGTACGGCACGCACCTGGTCTACACCGCTTGGGCCTTCGGGTGGCGCGGGGTGAGGGTCGCACCGCGGGTCGCGGAGCGGCGACCCCTCGGCGACGTGCTCCGTGACCGATTGACGCAAGCGGGGTTGCAGGATGTGCGACTGGTGGAGTTCGTCGGCGTCGTTGTGGTGTTCGGCGTACTCGGTGGGGCGGCAGCGCTGGCGGTCTTCGGGAACGGTCCGGCGTCGATCGCCGTGGCACTGGCGGCGGCGGGTGTCCCGGTCGCAGGGGCTCGATCGAGGCGGCGCCATCGCCGTGAGCTGGCCCGAGCGTCCTGGCCGCGGATGCTGGAGGAACTGCGGTTGCAGGTGGTCAGTCTCGGCCGGTCGATCCCGCAGGCGTTGCTCGATGTCGGTCTTCGTGGTCCGGAGGAACTTCGGCCGGCCTTCGAGGCGACCCGCCGCGAGTGGGCGATCACCACCGACCTCGAGCGTGCGTTGGACGTCCTGCGCTCGCGCCTGGCCGACCCCACCGCGGACGCGGTCTGTGAAACCCTGCTCATCGCTCACGAGGTCGGCGGGACCGATGTCGATCAGCGACTCAAGGCCCTGATCGAGGATCGGATCCAGGACCTGCAGGGACGCAAGGACGCGCGTTCGAAACAGGCCGGAGTGCGGTTCGCCCGCGCCTTCGTGCTCCTCGTGCCTGCGGGGATGGCGTTGGTGGGTCTGATGATCGGCGATGGCCGGGCCGCCTACGCCACCGCATCGGGCCAGGCAGCCGTGTTGGTCG
>SKNK01000508.1 GCA_007120565.1 Nitriliruptoraceae bacterium
CCGGTGGTCTTCGGCTCCTTCGCTTCCTCGATGTCGATGCAGACCGGCGCGCCGACCTTCGGGACACCCGAACCCGCCCTGGTGCTCTACACGATGGCAGCGTTGGCGCGACGGCTCGGGGTGCCGTTCCGATCCGGAGGTTCGTTGACGGCGTCGAAGGCGCCAGATGCGCAGGCGGCCTACGAGTCCGCGAGCACCTTGCTGCCCACCATGATGGCGGGGGTCAACTTCGTCCTGCACGCCGCGGGCTGGATCGAGGGCGGGCTGTCGGTCAGCTACGAGAAGCTCGTGATGGATGCCGACCAGTTGGGCATGATGGAGGTCTTCGCCGGTGGGATCGACCTGTCCGAGAACGGGCAAGCCTTGGACGCCATCCGCGATACGGGTCCTGGCGAGCACCACCTCGGCAGTGCTCACACCCTGGCCAACTTCGAGTCCGCCTTCTACCGCTCCGAGGTCGCGGACAACACCAGTTTCGAACAGTGGGACGAGGACGGTGCGCTGTCGGCGGCGGAGCGGGCCAACACGCTGTGGAAGCAGAAGCTGGCCAGCTACGAGGCGCCGCCGCTCGACGAGGCCATCGACGAGGAACTGCAGGCGTTCATCGCCACGCGCAAGGCGGAGATGCCCGACGAGATCGGATGATGCGGAACAGCGGTCACACCGGGTCGCACCGCTAGCCTGGTCAGCCACCCATGCTCACCCCTCCAACGCCTCCCCGCTACGGCACCGCCGACGTGTCGCTGCTCCTGCCTGACGCCGTTGCGGCACTGCGTCGAGCCCCTGAGCGGCCCTTGGGTCTGCCCTTCCCGCCCGGCGTTCGCGCGGTGATCGTGCTGATCGTGGACGGCCTTGGCCGCCAGCTCCTCGACGACCACGCCGAGCTGGCCCCCACCCTCGCCGCCGCCCCCGGCCTGACCATCGACGCGCCGTTCCCGACGACGACCTCCACCAGCGTCACCTCGATCGGGACCGGCGTACCACCTGGCCGGCACGGCCTCATCGGCACCGCCGTCGCCCTGCCCGACGCGGACCGGCCGCTGATCACCCTGAGCTGGACCTGGGGGAGCATGGACAGCGGTGCCGACGCCCGCGACGAGGTGGTCCCCGAGGCCTACCAGGCGGTTCCGCCCCTGTTCGAGCGCCGTCCCGACGATGGGCTCCGTGGGGTCACCGTACTGCGCCCGGAGTTCGTGGGATCCGGGCTCACCCGTGCGGCGTTGCGGGGCGGTGAGGTGGTGACCGCCGCGGGACGACAGGCGACCCTCGCAGCCGCGCTGGACGCCGCCGCCGGATCCACACCCACGATGGTCTGGGCCCACCACGGTGACCTCGACACGGTCGGCCACGCCGACGGGCCCGGCTCGGGCGCATGGTGCCAGGAACTCACGGCCACCGACGCCACGATCGCGGCTGCCGTGGCTCGGATGCCCTCGGACGTGGCCCTGGTGGTGACCGCGGACCACGGTATGGTGACGGTGCCGCCAGAGGGGTTCGTCGAGGTGGCGGACCACCCCGACCTGCTCGCCGGCGTGCGCGTGGTGGCAGGAGATCCCCGAGCGCTCCACCTGCACACCCGGCCCGGAGCGGCCGCCGACGTGCTGGCGGCATGGCGTGCTCACGCTGACGGGCGTGCGCACGTGCGTACCCGTGAAGAGGCGATCGTGGCCGGCTGGTTCGGGCCAGAGGTCGCCGACCATGTCGCGTCGCGGATCGGAGACGTCGTGGTGAGTGCCGGCCGACCCGACGTGGCCTGGGTCCACCGAGGTGTCCCACGGATGCCCGGCCAGCACGGAGCACTGACCCCCGAGGAGGTTCGGGTCCCGGCGATCGTGCTCACCAGCTGAGGCCTCCGATGCGCCCGGTTGCCTGGTGTCGATCTGGTAGGGGCCCCGGTACGAACCTCGCTACGGTCGGGGTCCCACCTGCAGGGAGCTGTGCTGTGACCACCCTCGTGCTCGTCCGTCATGCGACCACCGCAGCGACGGGCAAACGTCTCGGTGGCTGGACGCCAGGGGTTCACCTGGATGCCAAGGGTCGAGACCAGGCCGAGTCAACCGCGCAACGCCTCGCCGGCACGCAGCTCACCGCGGTGTACGCCTCGCCGCTCGAACGCACCCAGGAGACCGCCCGGATCGTCGCCAAGCCCCACGGACTACGGGTCCGCACACGTCGGGGGATCGGTGAGGTCGACTACGGCGAGTGGACCGACAAGCCCCTCGGGCAGCTGCGACGACGCAAGGCGTGGGCCACGATCCAAGCGACGCCGTCGCGGGTGACCTTCCCCGGCGGCGAGTCGATCCGCGCCGCGCAGGCTCGAGCCGTCGACACGACCGAGGCCTTGGCGGAGGAACACGGCGACGAGACCATCGCGCTGGTGAGCCATGCCGACGTCATCAAGGCGATCGTTGCCCACCACCTGGCGATGCCCCTGGACGCCTTCCAGCGGCTGGTGGTGTCCCCGGCGTCGGTCACGGTGTTGGCTCTGCCGAGCTCCGGCGCCCCGGCACTGCTCAGCTTCAACGACACCGGAGTCTCCACGTGACCGACATCGTCTTCCCCGCACCCCATCACGTCACCGTCGGGTTCACCGGCTTCCCCGGTGATCGCAGCTTCTTCGTGCAGGTGGAGGACGATGACGAGCGCCTCACCCTCGCCGTGGAGAAGCAACAGGTCGCCGGCATCGGGGAACTGCTCGGGCAGGTGCTCGCGAGGATCGAGGACTCGCCGGCCACGGACTGGGACCGCGATGCGATGGCGCTGCGCGAGCCGATCGACGCGGCGTGGCGTGTCGCCGAGATCGGGCTGGGCGTGGATCCCGACCAGGAACGGGTCCTGATCGAACTGACGTCGATGACCCCCGACGAGGTGATCGAACCCAGCGTGGCGCACATCTCGATCGATCGTGACCAGGCGAGGCGGTTGGCCGCCCATGCCATGGAGATCGTCGGGCGGGGCCGGCCGACCTGCGAGCTGTGTGGGCGCCCGACCGACCTCGATGGATCTCACGTGTGCCCGGCGACCAACGGTCACGGAGGGTTGTCGCGCTGAACGGAGACGTCGAGGCATCCCGCGACCGCGCCGACGCCGATGCTGCCGGCGCGGCGGCCGACCGGTTGCGTACCGTCGAGTTGGAACCGGTCGGCCGCTTCGCCGATGCCTCCAACGCGACCCTGCTGGTCCGCCTGTTGGACGGGGATGGCCCGTCCCTCGAGGATCTCGCCCAGGAGCTCGGCCACGATCCGACGCTCGACGATCTCGATCCCGACCACCTCGGCGTCTACAAGCCGCGCCGAGGGGAGGCACCCCTCTGGGACTTCCCGGCGGGGACCCTGCACCGTCGTGAGGTGGCCGCCTACACGGTCTCAGAGATCCTCGGTTGGGGTCTGGTCCCGCTCACGGTCCTGCGCGAGGACGGACCGTTCGGTCCGGGCAGCCTCCAGCGGTTCGTCCCTCACGACCCGTCGTTGCACTACTTCCGGCTGCTCGAGGTCGGCAGCCAGCGGGTGCTCGACGCCCTCCGGCGCATGGTCGTGTTCGACCTGGTGATCGACAACGCCGACCGCAAGGGGGGACACGTCCTCCTCGAAGGCGTCGACGACCCTTCGCCTCCCGAGCTCGACGGGGAGCTTGCGGCCGCGGAGGTGGGGACGGCCCTTGACGGCCGGATCCAACTCGTGGACCACGGCGTAGCCTTCAACGTCGAACGCAAGCTACGGACCGTCGCCTGGGAGTTCGCGGGCGAGCCCGTCGGCCACGAGGTGCTCGAGGACCTGCGTCGGCTGCACGAGACCTTGCACCCGACGGCCGACAACGACCTGGTCGATCTGCTCTCGGCCGAGGAGATCGCGGTGCTACTCGGACGGGTCGAACGTCTGCTCGAGTTCCCGACGCTCCCCGAACCGCGGGGGCCGCGCGCCTACCCCTGGCCCCCGCTCTAGACGACGGACGGGTCCAGGATGACCCGGGGTGCGCGCGGGCCGGGTCCACGGTGACCAGGGTGCGCGCGGGCCGCGACAGCACAGGACCCACGTTGCCTGGCTGCCACCCACCTGCGAGGCTTCCCGACCTATGCGTGTGTTGATGTTGTCCTGGGAGTACCCACCGCACGTGGTCGGGGGGCTCGGTCGCCATGTCGCGGCACTGGCGCGCACGCTCACCGCGCAGGGCCACCAGGTCCACGTCGTGACCCGCGGCCCGGCGGACGATCAGGCGCCCACCGAGGAGTGGCTCGACGGCATCCACGTCGTCCGCGTCCCCGAGGCCCCTCCGGTGATCCCCTTCGACGACCTGATCCCCTGGGTGCTGGCCTTCAACAATCGGGTCACGGCCGCCGCAGGACGCCTCCTCCGCGAGTACGACATCCAGGTGATCCACGCCCACGACTGGCTGGTGACCTACGCCGCCGCCGCGCTGAAGGAGACCTGGGAGCTCCCCATCGTCGCCACCGTCCACGCGACGGAGTACGGGCGACACCAGGGCTGGTTGCCCGGCCCGATGAACAAGCTGATCCACCAGGTCGAGTGGTGGTTGACCTACGAGGCACGCCGGGTCATCACCTGCTCCAGCTACATGCGTCAGCAGGTGGAGGACATCTTCGCGCTACCGCGGGACAAGGTGGACGTCGTCCCCAACGGCGTCGACGTCAGCGACTTCGAGGTAGAGGCCAGCGAGGCCGCCGAGTTCCGACGCACCCTCACCGGTCCACGGACCCGGATGGTGCTCTTCGCGGGACGTCTGGAGTACGAGAAGGGGGTGCAGACCGTCCTGCGGGCACTGCAACGGGTGCGCGAGCGGATCGGCCCAACACGGTTCTTCATCGCCGGTGTCGGCACCTACTCCGAGGAACTGCGCCGTCAGGTGCGAGAGCTGGGGCTGCGTCACCACGTCCGTTTCACGGGATTCCTCGAGGACCACGAGTTGCGCCTGCACTACGCCGCGGCCGACGTGGCCGTCGCCCCGTCCATCTACGAGCCCTTCGGCCTGGTCGCGGTCGAGGCGATGGCGTGCGGGACGCCGGTGGTGGTCGGAGACACCGGCGGGCTGCGTGAGATCGTCTCGGGTGGCACCGGGCTGTTCTTCACGCCGCAGGACGAGGACGAACTCGCCACGGAGTTGACCCGCGTGCTCAGCGATGACGCCCTCGCCAAGCGCCTGGTCGAGCGAGGCCGCAACCGGATCGCCAGCCGGTACGACTGGGGCGCGGTGTCGCGGCGCACCGTCGAGGTCTACGCCCAGGCGAGCGAGGAGGAAGCGGAACTACGGGGCACCTTGGCCGATCAGCGTCGCCCTCTCCGAGCTCTCCTGAGTGAGGCCTCGATCCTGGAGCTCGGCGACGCGGGCTGAGTCGCGGATCCGAACCTGACGGCGCGGATCGAGTCGCGGAACCGAACTCCGCGAGTCGGGTTCAGGACCACTCCCGCTCGCCCTTGCGCCTACCCTGTCGCAGACCGTGGCCGACCGAGCCGGACCATACCGCCGTACCGAGGGGGACCCCGTGCTGCACCGTCGCGATCGGGTGCTCGCCTGGGCGCTCCCCGTGGTGCTCATCATCGTGGCGTTGACCCAGATCACGCTCGCGCACACCCGTGACCTGACGCCCTGGAAGGGCGGCGGGTTCGGGATGTTCTCCACCGTCGATCTGCTCACCTACCGGCCCCTGAAGGTGGAGTTCGCCACCGACCGGGGGCTGATCCCGGTGGACATCCACGACTTCCGCGACGCCAGCGACCACGCCAGCAAGCTCTACACCAACGCACGGGGCCTGCCCGACGACCGCCGGTTGGACCAGTTGGCCAAACTGATGCTCGAAGCCGAGTGGATCGTCACTGACGGTGTAGCCGAGTTCTCGGCGTGGCTCAACGACCCCGATGACGGGCCGGTGATCCGGGACACCGATGAGCCGGGGGACATCGCCGTCGAGGGACTGGAGATGGAGATCTGGCGGGTCACCTACGAACGCGGTGACGAGTTCATCGTTCCTGAGTTGATCCGCACCTACTCGATGGAGCTCGAGCCGGGGGAAACCGACGCATGACACCATCGGACCCACCGGAGCGCGGGCGCGACGATCGCACCCCCGACGACCGCGGATCCGAGCGCGGTCCGGGCCTCGAGGATGGCCACGTCCCTCCCGGCGTGACCCAGGACCACCACCCGGCGGATGCCGGTGACGGCTTCTCGGTCGGTCCGGACGACCCGGACGCGGCGATCGATCCCGCCGACCGTCTGGCCGGCGAGGTCCGGGTCGATGATCCCGAGGTCGAGCGTGGTCGTGGTGGCGTCTGGCGACAGCGCTGGCGTCGGGTCGAGCGTTGGTTCTCCGAGGACCCCGCCGAGCTCGATCCTTCACCGGAAGCCCGCGAGCTGCGCTCGGCGGCGTTCCTGTCGCTGGCGATGACGCTGGTGATCGTGCTCACCGGGTCGCCATCGCGGATGCCGGCCATGACCCCACTGATCGCGTTGATCGGGCTGGTCGTCCCCGGCATGGCCCGCAACCGTTGGTTCTGGTTGGCCCTGTTCAGTCTGTTCATCGTCAGCCCGATCGCGCGGCCCTGGGTGCAACTCGACAACCACAACTGGCTCCAGGTGTACTGGCTCGCAGCGATCGTGCTCAGCCGGTTCGCGGTGAAGCCGGACGCCACCCTGCGTGTCAGCGCCCGGTTCCTGATCGGGTTCGCGTTCCTCTTCGCGGTCACCTGGAAGCTGCTCGCCCCCGAGTTCATCACCGGCGCCTTCTTCGACTTCACCTTCGGCACCGACCGCCGTCTCGGTGACGTCGCCGTCACCTTCGGGTTGCAGGAGAGCGGGTTGACCGGAAGCAACCAGCGGTTGATCACCGCGTGGCGAGCTCCGGGCACGACACCGGTCGCCGAGGCGATCGAACTCAGCCCGATCATCGTGGCGATCACACCCTGGTTGGCGTGGGGCACCGTGCTGTTGGAGGGTGCCGTTGCGGTTACCTACCTCGCGCCTCTGCCCGAACGGTGGCGGTGGCTGCGCGATGCGACGATCCTGCTCTTCGTCGCGACCACCTACCCGCTGGCGCCGGTGACGGGGTTCGGGTTGCTGGTACTGACCATGGCGGTGATGGTCAGTCAGCTCAAGCCACGGCCCCGGACCGTCCTGTACGTGGCCGCGGTCGTCTTCGTGAGCCTGACCGGTGAACGCGACACCCTACTCGAGTGGATCGAGCCGTTCTTCGGTCCCTGATCCGGGGGTCGCTGCAGATCTGAGATCGCACGCAGGAGACCGCGGCCGTCGTTGGCGCCGCAGAGCGCCGTGGCATCAGTCGCCGTCGGGGACGGGGTGCGATCCCAGCTCGTCGGCAGATCGACCGAAGCGCCGATCCGCGTGGCCGTTGAGCATCGCAGCCGCGATGTCCGCGTCGTCGATGGTGATGATCACCTCGCTTCTGTCGCCGCGAACGACCCGCAGGGCCGGACCCTTGCGGGTGA
>SKNK01000290.1 GCA_007120565.1 Nitriliruptoraceae bacterium
CACCTGCGACCGGGAGGCCGAGATCCTTGGGTCGAGGGCAGCTACCGGGACCCGACGGGCGAGGAGCCCCTGCAGGTCGACGTCGAAGGACCCGCGGTCACCCTGCGACAGCAGCACACGGTCGCCGGCACCGTCGGCCTCGTCCATGGCACCCCGGTCTGCGACCTCACGCTAGGCACGTCCCGCCCGTACCGGATCGTGCTCGACACGGGCGCGAGCGATGTCAGCATCGATCTCAGCGGGCTCCCCGTGACCGGGCTCGACCTGCGCGCGGGCGCTGGCCGGATCGATCTGAAGGTGGACGCCGCCAACCCGGTTGACGCCGACATGATCAGCTTCCGCCTAGGGGCCGGATCGCTCACCGCTCGCGGGCTCGGCAACCTCGCTGCCGCCAGCCTTCGAGTGGAGGGTGGCGCGGCAGCCCTCGACCTCGATCTCTCCGGGGAACTGCGTCGGCCGATGGAGGGACGCATCGCGACCGGCATGGCTGGGGTCACGGTCACGGTGCCACGCGATCGCCCCGCCCGACTCACCTCCGACGCCCGCCTCGGCGGTGTCGACCTCGGTGACGGCTTCCTGACTCGTGACGGCGCGGTGACCACCATGGCCGACGGCGAGCCCTTGATCTCGGTCCATACCGTCGTCGCGCTGGGAACCCTGCGCCTACGCACCGTTGCAGCCGACTAACGACATCGCGACGAGACCCAGCACCCCAGTGTCCCCAGGCTCAGGCCCCGCGGGCTCAAGCCAGGGGAAGGGTGAACCCCCAGATCGCCGCCACGTGGAACGCCACACCCGCAACCACCAGGACGTGGAAGACCTCGTGGAAACCGAAGATGCGCGGCCACGGGTTGGGGGTTCGCCGGGCGTAGACCACCCCACCGATCAGGTACAGGATCCCACCGGCCCCGATCAGGGCGATCCCCTTCGGCGGCATCACCTCGATGATCCGGGTCAGCGGTACCACCGCCAGCGAGCCGAAGCCGGCATAGGCCACCACGGTCAGCCAGCGCGACGCCTTGATCGGGGAAGCGGCGACGATCGCGCCGATGATCGCGATCGACCACGCGACGGCCAAGCTCCACCAACGCCAGGCACCACTCATGGCATGCACGGCGATCGGGGTGAAGGACGCCGCGATGAACAGTTGGATCATCGCAACATCAGCACGGGACCACCAGTAGCGGATCCGAGCCGGCCATCGGGGCACGTGGTAGGCACCAGAGGTCGCGAATAGGGCCACCAGCCCGACACCGAAGATCGCGACACTCAACCTCGGCAAGCCGGGCGAGGCTGCTCGCCACAGCAGGATCGCAGCGACGATGGCCAACGGGACCGCTGACGCGTGGATCCAACCCCGGAGCCGGGGCGCCTCAGTCACCGTCGCAGCCACGGCGTGCTGCGCATGAGCCGGTCCCCCTCGTGGCCTCCGCACGTCGTGCTTCCTTCGATCGAGGGGTGGCGCGATCACCGCACTGATGCCGCGCCCGCAGTCACCACGATACCGGTCACCGATGGTGTCTCGGACAGGGTGGGGACCACCGTCTCGCAGGAACGCGGCTCAGAGCTCCAAGATCGCCGGCACAGCCCCCGGGATCAGGACAGCGCCGGGTTGCGATCGGCGCTCACCCGTTCGTCCGCCAAGGGCGGCCCCGGCGGCGTTCCGTCACCGAAGGGACGTCCCCCGAACTCCTCACGGAAGTGCGGGGAAGCCCAGTTGCGCAGATCTGGCCCGATCGGAACGATCCCGGTGGGGTTGATGTCGCGATGCACCTCGTAGTAGTGGCGCTTGATATCGACGAAGTCGATCGTGTCCCCGAACCCGGGGGTCTGGAACAGGTCGCGGGCGTAGGCCCACAGCACCGGCATCTCGCTCAACTTGCTCCGGTTGCACTTGAAGTGGTTGTGGTAGACGGCGTCGAAACGGACCAGGGTGGTGAACAGGCGCACGTCCGCTTCGGTGATCGTGTCGCCGACGAGATAGCGCTGGCCTGCAAGCCGATCGGCTACCTGTTCGAGTCGACCGAACAGGCGGGTATAGGCCTCCTCGTAGGCTTCGACGGTGCCGGCGAACCCTGCTCGATACACGCCGTTGTTGACGTCCTGGTAGATGCCCTCAGCCACCTCATCGATCTCGCCACGTCGATCCTCCGGGTACAGGTCGGGGGCTCCGTCCCGGTGGTGCTCGGCCCACTCGGTGGACAGATCGAGCGTGATCTGGGGGAAGTCGTTGGTGACGACCTTCCCCGTCGGGATGTCCACGATCGCCGGAACGGTGATGCCGTGGTCGTAGTCGGGGAACCGACGCTCGTAGGCGTCCTTGAGTCTGGGGATCCCGAGGACCGGATCGACCTCCCCTGGGTCCTTGTCGAAGGTCCAACTGTCCGCGTCGTGGATAGGGCCGGCGATCGCCATCGACAGCACGGGTTCCAGCCCGAGCAGGCGCCGAACGATGATCGCGCGGTTCGCCCAGGGACAAGCCCGAGCGACCGTCAGGCGATAGCGGCCCGGTTCGACCGGCCACCCGTCACGTCCGTCCGGCGTGATGCGGTCGGAGATGTAGGTGGTGTCGCGTTGGTACTCATCTTCGATGTAGCCAGGGGTGTCGTCAGTAGTCATACGGCCACGGTATCGGTCGCCTCGAGGGCCTCCCCCGGCCGTCGGCCCCCATCGCGGAGGCAGCATCGAGCGCGGACCCGGTCACACCCTTCTCCACGCGAACCACCGGGCCGATCTCATCAGTGGTGACCGGCGGGACAAGCCAGCTAGACCTCGAGATCCGTCGCCACGACGACCGCGGAAGCTGCCGCGGTATCGAACACGTCGGTGAAGAACCACAGCCCAGCACCGGTCGCGGCGAGGAGGATCACGATCACCACGATCGCGAGGACGAGCTTGCTCGAACCTCCACGGTCGTCATCGTCTTCGTCTGGCGGTGGGCCGCTCGCGGGGAGTTCACCCACCCCGGCCGCGCTGAAGCCCTCCTGGCCAGAGGACGACGGGTCCGCCCCGGCGGTCCCAGGACGTGGACGCACATGCTCGGTCCAGGAGTCTCCGGACCACCACCGCTCACCGTCACCCGACGGGTCGGCATACCAGCCTGGCGGGATCGTCGCCGGAGTCGCAGCCTCGTCCTCCGTCGCAGACTGACTCACCGCCTCGGTGTCGAGAGGTTGGGTCTGCTCCGCATCCCCGAGGTCGACCTCGCTTCCCTGCTCGCCGTCAGCTTCGACACCGTCGGTCGGAGTACGAGCCGGCCCGGTGTCCCCACGAGTCGCCTCGTCCCGCACCTCATCTTCACCGAGGTCGGGGACGCCGAACGTGCCCGCTGCACCGAAGGCGTCGGCGCCACTCGGCGCGTCAGATCCGGCCTGGTGGACGGGACCACCCTCCGCAGCGTCGGTGCTCGAACCGTCCCATGGTTCGGTCTCGACCGGTTCGTCCGACCCTTGGAGCCCTTCAGGCTCGGCCGGCTCCGAGGGTCGGTCGGGCTCGGCTGCCTCTGCGGGGAGGGCTTCCCTCGGCGGCGCTCCAGCGTCTCCGGCCACGTCCGCGACCTCATCCGCTGGTTCGTCACTCCCGGCGAAGGTGTCCTCGTCGGATCGATCCAGGTCCTCGCGCGGCGTCGACACCAGGTCCGCAGGCGCCGACGTCTCCGAGGCACCCACCTCCTCGGTCGGCTCCTCGGGTGCGGCCACATCGGTGGTCCCGGCATCTGCGCCAGCTCCGGGTGAACCGTCCTGGACGTGGTCGGTCCAACCTGCTCCGTCCCACCAGCGCTGCCCGGTGCCTCCTGCGGGGTCCGAGTACCAGCCCGCAGGGATCTGCGGATGAGACGCGGTGGTGGTCGAGGCTTGGGGCTCCTCCGCACCCTCGTCCTGCTGGGCGAACCCGGAGCCACCGGTCACGTCATCCTCCGCGGCGATGGACGTGACACCGGTCGCGTCATCCTCGTCTGCCGGGAGACCGGTCGATCCCGCACCAGCATCGTCGCCGTAAGCCGCAGTGCCAAGGTCCAACTCCGCCGTCGTCGCCGGCGGGTCAACATGCTCGGTCCACTGCACCCCGTCCCAGTACCGCTGACCACCACCCCCAGACGGATCCGGATACCACCCCGCCGGCACCTGCGACGCCTCCTGCGCCCCACCATCACCGCCCCCGACGGCAGCACCATCACCGCCACCGACCGAACCCCCCGTCGCCGGATCGCTCACCGCAGCCTCAGAGCCCGACGCCGAACCCGCCGTCGTCGCCGGCGGATCAACATGCTCGGTCCACTGCACCCCGTCCCAGTACCGCTGACCACCACCCCCAGACGGATCCGGATACCACCCCGCCGGCACCTGCGACGTTTGCTGTGGCTGCGCCATGGGCTGCGCGGCAGGCGTCGCTCCTCGCACGTGCTCGGTCCACTGGTATCCGTCCCACCAGCGCTCCCCGCCCGCACCCGACGGCTCGGGGTACCACCCGGCTGGGATGTCACCGTTGGCCATAGCAACCACCTCCACCTACTCGACGGGAACGCGCCGGCGGAACCCCGTTCACCGGCCCCTCGGCAGCACAGAGGTGCACCCTAGGCGTTCAAGGGACCGCATGGCGTGTCGAAACGCTCCTCGCCGGTCGCCTCGGGCTCACCCCTCCGGTTCGCCCTTGTCGGATCCGCCACGACGGAGCTGCTCGTCGATGCGGCGGAGGAAATCCGGGTCATCGTCGGGGCCACGAGGACGCGGACGAGGGCGCGGCGCCGACCCACCCGAGGGACCGCCGCGGGTCGGCCGTTCGGGTTCACTCGAGACGCCGCGTGGTGACGTACTCCCCGGTGCCAGCCCAGCATCGAGCGGCCGGCCAGCCAGTAGCCAGGCGACACTGCCGAGCAAGGGCAGGAACAACACCACGATCGCCCACAGCAGCCTCGGCATCACCCGTACCGCTGACGCGGGGGTCGACACGATGTCGACGAGGCAGTAGAGCATCAGACCGAGAGCCAGGAGGGATACGAGGACGTGCACGGCGACCTCTCGAGTGACGCAGGGTCCGGGACGATCGAGGGTACGTCGGCCACGGCCTTCCGAGCGACACGGCGAGACGCTGCGTTCAGTTCGGAGGCTCGGCCACCGCCGCAGCCTCCCGTTCGGACGACCCCTCTTGCTCCGTGCGGATGGCGCGGCCGGACCGCTTGCGGTGGTACCGCTCCCAGAGCACCAGCAGGGAGGGCAACACGAGCACGGCACCGAGCAGCGACAGCACGATCGCGTACGCCGTCACCTGCCCCATCTGCTGGAAGGGCACCAACGTCGAGGTAACGAGGATCCCGAACCCGGCGGCGGTCGTGAACGCCGAGCCCGCCAGGGCGCCTCCGGTGTTGCGGGTGGTCTCGCGGATAGCGACGTTGAGGTCTTCGTACGCGCGGCGGTCCTCGTCGAAGCGCCTGGCCATGTGGATCGTGTAGGGCACGCCGATGCCGACCGCGAGTCCGGTCAGGGTTGCGGTCACCGGCCCGAAGGGGATGCCGCTGACGTACATCAGCCCGAAGGTCCAGAGGACGACGAGAGCGACGGGGATGATGGTCAGCACGCCGAGCATCGGCCGACGGTTCTCGACCCAGAAGCTGATCATCAGCACCACGGTGGCCGCGATCAAGGTGATGAACAGCGAGGTGATCTGCGAGTCGGACAACGAGTCGACGATCCCGGCGGTGATGATGTCCTGAGAGGTCACGATCACCTCAGCACCAGACTCGCGAACCGGGCTGAGCTCCTCGACGATGGCGTCTCGGAGAGCCAAGGCACGTTGATCGCCTGCGCGCGTGCTGATGTCGATCAGCGAGGCGGTGGTACGTCCGTCCTCCGTCGCCACCACGGCAGCGAGCGCATCGGGTGCGACATCGCGTGCGGCTTCGTAGATCGCCGCGACATCGGCATCGTCGGCCATGCGGGCGGCCTGCGGGTCGAATCCCTCCTGGATCGCGAACTGCGCGAACTCCGGATGTGCCGGCGAGCCGTCCGGACCCGGCAGGAAGAGCTGCTGGAGCGCCGAGACCGGCGAGTCGGCCGACGCGACCTCACCGGCCGGACCGGGCACGGTCAACACATCGGTGGTGTCGCCCAACTCCTCGACGGCTTCGGCCATCGCGTTGAAGGTCGCTGGGGTCGCAAGATCGTCGCCCTCGATCAGGACCTGGGTGGACTCTCCGAAGCCCCCACCGAACCCGTCCTCGATCAGATCCAAGGTCTCGACCACCTCGGAGTCTTCGGGGAGGAAGTCGGTGAACGAGAACTCGGTGGACAGGTTGGTCATCCCGACGTAGCCCAGACCACCGAGGAGGCCGAAGACGATCAGGGTCGGGATCGGCAGCTTCTCCGCGAGGATCGATGAGCGTGCGACGACCTTCGGCAGCAGGCGTTCGCGGGTCGCGCCCATACCTTCGGCAGGGAGCCGATCCCCGGCCTCGGCACGACGGTCGAGCACGACCCGCAGCGCCGGCACGAACGTGAGCATCAGCACGAACGCGACGGTGATCCCGACCGCCGCGAGGATCCCGAAGTCGCGCAGCGCCGGGATCGGGTTGATCACGTTGGTGAGGAAACCGATGGCGGTGGTGACCGTCGCCAGAGCCAGGGCGATCCCGACCGTGCCGATCGCGCGCCCCATCGCGCCATCGACCGTGCGCCCGAGGCCGACCTCATCGCGGTACCTCGACGTCAGGTGGATGCCGTAGTCGACCCCGAGCCCGATCAACAGGATGGGGACGATCTGGCCGACCTCGGTCAGCGGGCCGAGGAACCCGACACGTTGCAACAACGCGCCGATGCCGTTCATCCACAGGACCACGACCACGATCGTGAGCATCGTGATGCTGGTGTCGGCGATCGTCCGCCGGATCGACGCCGTCCATCGTCCACCGAACGGCTTGAGCCAGTACACGAACAGCAACACGCCGACGATGATGGCGAAAGCCGTGAGGAACAGTTGGACCAGCTCATCGAGGAACCAGTCATCGTCCTCGAACAGCAAGGCGAAACTGAACGGTCGGACCTCGATGTCCCCGTGGATCTCGGCCGATCGGATCGCCCGAGCGATCGTGGACTCACGATCGATCTGGACGTCCATCTCGGCGCCCGAGTCGATGAACACCAGCAGCAGGCCGAGTTCGGGCTGCTCCTCACCTTCGGGGACCAGTTGTGCGGTGAACCCCAACTCCTCCGGTTCCTGCGCGAGCGCCTGTTCGCGCAGCATCTTCACCGTGTCATCGTCCAGGGTGGCCGGGTCGATGCCGCCCTGGGCGATGGCCTGCTGGGCCGGGGTCAAGAAGCTGATGACGCCGGGATCCAGGGGGTCCTGCGACACCAGGTCCGACGCGTCGCTGTCCGCGATCGCCGCGGTGACCGCTTCGACGGTTCGCAGCGCATCGACGGTCAGCACGTCACCGTCCGACGCGCGGA
>SKNK01000444.1 GCA_007120565.1 Nitriliruptoraceae bacterium
TGGTTGCCGAGGAACTGGTGGACGATGCTGTCGCCCGGCAGGCGCCGACCGAGGTTGCGATCCCCGGCGTAGTGGTCGATGCGATCGTGGTAGCGCCCGGGGTGGCCCATCCTGATGGCGTGCCTGGCCGCTATCCGCGGGACGTCGAGGACTACGAGGCGTACACCCGAGCCGCACGGACCGAGGAAGGCTTCGACGGCTGGTTGCGGGCGCTGCTCTCCTCGACGCCCAACGAGCCACCGTCAGGGGCCGCGACATGACCTATGAACAGCTGCTCCGGCTGCTCGCGGCGGCGTCGCGGGAGTTCGTCGCGGATGCCTGGGTGTTCACCGGGTTCCACCTCCCGGTGCTCGCGATGGCTACGGCTCGCCGCCGAGGTACCGCCGACTTCGCCGCGGTGTACGAGGCTGGTGCCGCCGTGACCGAAGACCATCCCACCGTGGCGACCAGCACCACGGACTACGCCGCCTACGACGGTGCCGCCAGCTGGGTCGGCGACAGCGCGACGGCGTTGCTCGCCCTGTCTCGTCGCTACGACCGTGTCCTGCTGGACGCCACCAATGTCGATGTTCGGGGCCGGATCAACGCGACCGCGATCGGACCCTACGCCCATCCCACCGTCCGCCTCGCTGGTGGAGGAGGAGCTGCCGACGCCGCTGCGGCGGCGAAGGAGGTCGTGCTGTTGCACGGCCGTCCGGATGCGGCCCGACTGGTGAGGCGAGTGGAGAACGTCACGGCCTGTCCGACCGGTGTCGTGCGGCTGATCGCGCCCTGGGGACTGCTCGACCTGGGGGAGGAACCTCGGGTCACGTCCTGGCTTGCCCCACCGTCCGATGAGCTCCGTGCGAGTCTCACGGACCGTGGCGTGGACGCGACCACGTACGACGGATCCCCACCCGAGGCCGAAGACCTGACTGCGGCTGCTGATGTGATCGTCGATGCGGCCGCTCGCGGCTACGTCGTCGCGCGTCGTGCACTCGACACGATCGAGGAGCTTGAAGGATGAGCCAGATACGGCAGGAGTCCCCCGAACAACTCGCCCAGCTGCGCACGCAGGTGCGGGCCTTGATCGACGGGTGGCGTGATCGCTTCACGCCGCGTGCCGATGCTTGGCTACGGGGCTACGACCGCGGGTTCTCCCAAGCGCTGGGTGAGGCTGGGATGCTGGGCATCACGTGGCCCGAAGAGGTCGGTGGTGGGGGGCGCTCGAACCGTGCACGGCTCGTCGTGACCGAGGAGCTGTTGCGTGCGGGAGCGCCCGTGGCTGCGCACTGGATCGCTGACCGGCAGATCGGTCCAGCGATCCTGCGTGAAGGGACACCAGAGCTACGGCAGGAGTTCCTCCCTCGCATCGCTGCGGGAGATGCAACGTTCTGCCTCTGCATGAGCGAGACCGAAGCGGGCTCTGACCTGGCTGCGGTACGTACTCGCGCCGTCCGTGATGGGGATGATTGGCGCATCACCGGAACGAAGATCTGGACCAGCCAGGCGCACCGCAGCGAGTACGCGTACGTGCTCGCCCGCACGGACGCCAGCGGACCCAAGCACGAGGGACTGACCGAGTTCATCCTCGACATGGGATCGGATGGCGTTGAGGTTCGTCCGATCATCGACCTCCAGGGTGAGCATCACTTCAACGAGGTCGTGTTCGACGACGTGCTCGTCCCAGGTCGCTGGGTCATCGGTGAGGTGGGAGGCGGGTGGACCCAGGTGACCGAGCAGCTCGCGTTCGAGCGGGGTGGGGCGGAGCGTGTCCTCTCGACCTACCTCGTCCTGGAGGAGTTGGTCAAGGTGGCTGGACGGGACGGACGCGACCTCGAGGCGGTCGGTCGGCTCATCGCTCGTCTGCTGTCCCTCCGTCAGATGCTCTGGTCGATCGCGTCGGCCATGGACGCGGGCGACGCTCCGATCCGGCAAGCGGCGATCGTCAAGCGTCTGGGAACGACCTTCGAGCAGGAGCTGGCGGAGACGGCGAGATACCTCCTCGGAACGGTTCCGACGCCGCTGGCGACCTCGGTCAGCGGACTGCTGGGCGACGCGCTCCTGGCCTCCCCAGGGTTCGGTATCCGAGGGGGTACCACGGAGATACTCGGCACGATCATCGCCCGTGAGGAGTTGCCGGCATGAGGTTGGACGGATCGCGAGAGATGCTCGATGGGGTCGTGGCGGATGTCCTCACTGGGGTCGATGACCTGGAAGACCCACACGTTGTGCCTCCGGCGTGGGCCACCGTCGTTGAACTCGACTGGCCGCTCGTTGGCATCCCCGAGGGGTTCGGCGGTGCCGGTGGCACGGTCGCCGATGTCGTTGCGCTCACCGAGGCGGTCGCCCGACAAGCGGCAAGCGTCCCTCTCCACGAGACCCAGCTTGCACGGTCGCTCGTGGGCATGGCCGCCGTGGATCTCCCGGCGTCGGCGGTCATCATCCCCGTCGATGGGCGAGCCCTGACGATCACCGCTGGTGACGGGACCCGTGTCGACGGCGAGGTCACAGGCGTCGGCTGGGCTTCCATCGCAGACCACCTCGTCGTTGGGATCGACGATCAGCTCCTGTGGCTTCCGGCCGACACCGCCGGCGTCCAGATCGAGCCCGGTGTCGACGTGGCGAACGAGCCCTTCGACACGGTCACGTTCTCGTCCGCGCAAGCCCAGGTGGTCGGTGACCGTCGTGCCGTGGAGGCGCTCCGCAACGGCGCCGCTCTCGGCAGGGCGGCAGGGTTGGTGGGTGCGGCCCAGGGTGCAGCCAAGCTCACTATCGAGCATGTTGCTGCGCGGGAGCAGTTCGGGCGGCCCCTGGCGAAGTTCCAACTGGTCCGCGCCGGTATCGCCGACATGGCCGCCGAACTGGAGCTGGCGCGAGGGGCGCTGAGCGATGCCGTCGATGCGCACCTCGACGACCGTGACATGGAGCTGCGCACCGGCGTGGCCTTGAGTTCCGCAGCGCGTACCGCCACGCTGGTCCTGAGGACGTCACACCAGCTGCACGGAGCGATCGGCGTGACGCGCGAGCACGCTCTGCATCGGTTCACGCGTCGCCTGTGGGCCTGGCGTGACCGCGCAGGTTCACAGCGGTCGTGGGAAGGTCGTCTCGGAGAGCTCGCCGCGAACGGCGGACCCGACGAGGTCTGGCGCTGGTTCACGTCGACCGGCGACGGGGCGGCTTGACGGTGTGCCCTGGTGACGACCCTCGCGCGGGGCGGCACGTCGCAGGAGCTAGGTGGTTGCGGCCTGGGTCAGGCATGGGAGGCCTCGACGACGGCGGTCAGCACCTCCGGGTCCGTGGTGCGCAGCACCAGTTCGGTGACCCGACTCTCGCGCCACGCGGCGATCCGTTCGGCGATCCGTTCGGCCGGCCCCACCAGAGCGAGTTCGTCGATGAGATCGTCGGGGATGGCGGCTCTGGCCTCAGCCCTTCGGCCGTCGAGGTAGAGGTCTTGCACCGTATCGGCGACCTCCTCCCAGCCGTAGCGACGGATCAGGTCGGCGTAGAAGTTGCGCCCGCGCGGGCCCATACCTCCGATGTACAGCGCCAACCACGGACGCACCTCGTCGCGTGCGGCGGTGATATCGGCATCGAGCGCGACCGGCACGCTCGCCACGATCTCAACCGCGGACGGATCACGACCCGCGGCTGCGGCCCCGTGGTCCAGCTCGTCGGTGAGGATGTGTTCGCGACTGGGCGCGTACAGGTGAGGCAGCCAGCCGTCGGCCAGCTCTCCGACGAGCCGCAGGTTCTTCGGGCCCATCGCTGCGAGGAGGATGGGCAGGTTCGCTCGGAGGGGCTGGACCATCGCTCGGAGGGGCTTCCCGAGTCCCTTGCTGTCGGGGCCGTCGTAGGGGATCCGGTAGTGCTCGCCGTGGTGCTCGAGGGCCTCCTCGCGGGCGAGGATCGCGCGCACGATCGAGACGAACTCGCGGGTCCGGCCCAGCGGCTTGCCGTAGGGCACGCCGTGCCACCCCTCGACGACCTGGGGCCCGGAGACACCCAAACCGAGGGCGAACCGGCCCTCGGTGAGGTGATCCAGACTGATCGCGGACATCGCGGTCATGGCAGGGGTGCGGCCGGGCATCTGCAGCACGGCGCTCCCGAGTCGGATCCGGGAGGTGCGAGCTCCCAGGTAGGCCAGCACCGACACCGCGTCCGTGCCGTACGCCTCGGCGACCCAGACGCTGTCGACACCGACCGCCTCGGCTCGGTCGACCAGTGCGTTCAGGTCACCGACACGATCCGCGGCGTACCCGACGTTGAGTCCCAGCTGGATCGCGTCGCCTTCCTCCGGTGGCCCTTGACCCTACTGGTCGGTGCAACGACGGACCGATCTCCGCGAGCGTGCGGTCCTGCTCGGATCCGACCTCAACACCGAGAGGAGAGTGCCTGATGGTCCCCAACCAGGTCCCCCTGAGCCCTCTGTCCTTCCTCGATCGAGCGGCTGAGGTGTTCCCGACCAAGATCGCGGCGCACCGTCCGGCGGCGGAGCCCGTCACCTACGCGGACCTGTGGGATCGCGCCCTGCGGTTGGCAGCTGCGCTCACGGCCCTTGGTGTCGGCAAGGGAGATCGCGTCGCGGTCCTGGCACCCAACGATGTCGAGCTGCTCGAGGCGCACTACGGGATCCCCGCAGCTGGCGCCGCCATCGTGGCACTGAACGTCCGGCTAGCTCCCCAGGAGTACGAGCACATCCTGCGGCACGCGGGCTGTCGGGTGCTCATCGTCGATCGCTCGTTGCGCGAGCAGGTCGAGGGCGTGGGCGACCATGTCGAGGAACTGGAGACGATCGTGGAGATCGGCTCGGGGCAGGGCTCGGCCGCCGAGACCGACTACGACGACTGGTTGGCCCGAACCTCTCCCACGCGGGCGAGGCTCGGGCTGCCGGACCATGAGGACGACCCGATCGCGGTCAACTACACCTCAGGTACGACCGGGAGCCCGAAGGGAGTCGTCTACACCCACCGAGGTGCGTACCTCAACGCGATGGGGCAGGCTCTGCAGTTCGGACTGTCACCTGGCTCGGTGTACCTGTGGACGCTGCCGATGTTCCACTGCAACGGCTGGTGCTACACGTGGGCGGTGACCGCCGTCGGCGGGACCCACGTGTGTGCCCGTTCCTTCGACGCATCAGCTGCTCTCGAGGACATCGAGCGGTTCGGGGTTACGCACCTGTGTGGCGCCCCGATCGTGCTGAGCTCGTTGGCTGAGGCCGGCGTCGATCAGGCGCAGCCCTTCACCCACGAGGTTCGTGCGGCAACGGGCGGTGCGCCGCCGTCACCGGCGGTGCTCGCCCGCATGAAGACCCTCGGGGTCGAGGTGGTGCACCTGTACGGGCTCACGGAAACCTACGGCCCCTCACTGGTGTGCGAGGTGCAGCCGGCCTGGGATGCCCTCGACGACGAACAGCTCGCGGAGAAGCAGTCGCGTCAGGGGGTCCGCACGATCAACGTGCAGGACGTCAGGGTCGTTGATGGGTCCCTCGAGGATGTACCGAGTGATGGTGAGGTCGTCGGGGAGATCGTCGTGAGGTCCAACACCGTGATGGCGGGGTACCTCGATGACCCCGAGGCGACCGCGGCCGCGTTCCACGGTGGCTGGTTCCGCACGGGAGACCTCGCGGTCCGTCATCCGGATGGCTACGTCGAGATCCGTGATCGCGCGAAGGACATCATCATCAGCGGCGGGGAGAACGTCTCATCGATCGAGGTCGAGAACGTCATCGCCGAGCACCCGGATGTCCTCGAGGTCGCCGTCGTGGCTGCTTCCCACGCCAAGTGGGGAGAGGTGCCCGTGGCCTACGTCACCCTGCGAGGAGGCTCGCAGTTGACCGAGGACGAGGTGATCGCTCATGTTCGGAAGCGCCTAGCGGGCTTCAAGACCCCGAAAGCGGTGGTGTTCGGTGATCTGCCGCGGACGTCGACCGGCAAGATCCGGAAAAACGAGCTCCGCGATCTGACGACTCCCCTGACCTAGGCCTCGCGGAGCAGTCGGCGCAGCAGATCGCCGACCTCGGGGTGATGGAGCATCCGGGTGTGGCTCGCATCCACGGGCAGGATCGACCCGCTCTCGCCGGTTCCTCCCTCGAGACCCGACGCGGAGCCGAACCGCACGAGCCCATCACCCAACATCAGGTTGAGCGGGTGGCGTTGCGCGGACCTCAACCGACCTACGACGAGGTGGTGGTTCCGGCCGGGGAAGGGCGGCTCCTCCACGAGGTCGATCAGGTCGCCGTCGGATGCCACGTCGCCGGAACCCGTCGCCGCGATCGTGCCGAACCGCAGGTCCTTGATGCCCTGGGACCGGCCGTCGATCAACCGTCCGATCGGGGCGCTGTGCGGTGAGCTACGAGCCAACGCCCAGCTCACGCGGGTAGCGAACTTCTCGAGCCAGGAGCCACGGTGCGGGGTGCCGAGGTGGAGTAGATCGGTGACCACGTCCGGCCAGCGATGCCGACGCTCACGGGCGACCAGCCCGGCAGCTTGAGCGACCAGGCCACCCATCGAGTGGCCGACGATGGTCATCCGCTCCACCGTGACCGGCCACGATCGGACGATGGCCTCCAAGAGCTCGGCGACGTCTGCGCCGTTGCGCACGATGGCCCGTCCGGTCCCGTAGCGCAGGAGCAGGGCCGTGGCCCCGGCCGCCGCAGCCACCTCGGGGAGTGCCACGCCGTCGTCCTCGCTCGGGTGCCAGCCGTTCTCCGACTGCGTCAGCCCGTGCAGGAACACGGTGACATGGCTGCTGGCGTCGGGGAACGCGGCGGCCAGCTCGGTGCTCTCGGCCGGGATCTCGGTCCCGTCCCGGTAGAGCGCTACCTCGGCGTCGAGCTCGGGCGCGACGGTCAGGAACCTCTCGTCGACCGAGCCGAGGGCGATCGATCGGGCGCGTAGTGCGGTGGCCGACGAGTCGTGTCGTGGGCGCAGCGTGGCGATCGCCGCGCCGATCTCCCCGGCAGCGCGGATGCCCGTGCGGACGGTCGTGTAGACGTGGTCCACCACCGCGTCGTGCAGCCTCTCCACGGGCCGGCCGATCGGTCCGGCGATCCGGAAGGCACCTCGGGAGATGGCACGGTGCATGTCCTGCACGGTCCCGGCGATGCCTTCGTCCGCCACGCCAGCCACGAGCCGTGCCCACCCCTGGATCTCGGCGGTGGTCGGCACGGTGCGCTCCTCGTCATGGATGCGGCGATACGTCAGTAGGCAAGCCTGCCCGGCCGCGGTGAGCAACCTGGCCGCGAACGCGGCGAGCCCCGCCGAAGCGGGGCTCGTCTCGATCCTGCTGTCCGTTGGGCTTATGCCTGTCCGAACCTCACGATCGGTCGCGTGTCAGACCTCAGAGAGGGGTGACCTCGGTGGCCTGCGGGCCCTTCTGGCCCTGCCCAACGTTGAAGCTGACGCGCTGACCCTCGTCCAA
>SKNK01000163.1 GCA_007120565.1 Nitriliruptoraceae bacterium
GGTTCGCGCGTGGTTGACGCAGGTTGACGCAGGGGGGCACCGCCACGGGTTACGCCGTGCGGTGCGCCCGGAGTAGTGTCAACGCCGGTCCACGGCCCCGACGTTCCCAGACAGTGGAAACAGTGCGAACCTACCGGGCCGCGCCACCCTGGGTGAGGCCCACCCGAGCGGAGGGAGCCCCTCGTGCGTGAAGCGATGATCTGCGAACCGGTCCGGACCCCCGTCGGACGCTACGGCGGCAGCCTCAAGGAGGCCACGACCGTCGCCCTCGCCGCGACGGCGATCCAGGCGCTGCTGGAACGGTCGGGGGTCGACGGCGGATCGATCGACGAGGTGATCCTCGGCCAGGCCTACCCCAGTGGCGAAGACCCGGCGATCGGGCGCGTCGCCGCGCTGGATGCCGGCTTGCCCATCGAGGTTCCCGGGATGCAGGTCGACCGACGCTGCGGCTCGGGGCTCCAGGCGGTCATGGACGCCGCGATGCGGGTCCAGACCGGCGTGTCGGACGTCGTGATCGCCGGTGGCGCCGAGTCGATGAGCCGGGTCGAGCACTACGCCCTCGGTCTACGGTGGGGGGTCAAGGCTCCTGAGGTGGCGCTGATGGACCGGCTCGCCCGCGGTCGGGTCACCGCCGGGGGGAAGAACCACATCGTCGAGGGCGGCATGCTCGAGACCGCGGAGAACCTGCGGCGTGAGCTCGGCATCTCCCGAGAGGATCAGGACGAGCTGGCGTTGCGTTCGCATCAGCGGGCCGTCGCCGCCCAACAGGCCGGCCGCTTCGACGACGAGCTCGTGCCCGTGGCCGTGTCGACCCGCAAGGGCGACGTCGTGGTCGACACCGACGAGCATCCTCGTGCAGACTCCGACCTCGCCTCGTTGGCGAAACTGCGCCCGGTCCGTGGCGGCATCGACGACGAGGCAACGGTCACCGCAGGCAACGCGTCCGGACAGAACGATGGTGCGGCGGTCTGCATCGTCACCCACCCGGATCGTGCCGAGGAGCTCGGCCTGCGTCCCCTGGCCCGCCTGGTGTCGTGGGGGTTGGCCGGGGTAGGCCCGGAGCGGATGGGCATCGGCCCGGTTCCCGCCACCGAGAAGGCGCTTGGTCGCGCTGGCCTGTCGTTGGCCGACATGGAGCTGATCGAACTCAACGAGGCCTTCGCCGCCCAGGTGCTGGCCGTCACCCGGACGTGGGGCTTCGGCGATGCCGACCACGAGCGGGTCAACGTCAACGGTTCGGGGATCTCGCTCGGCCACCCTGTCGGTGCGACCGGCGCCCGCATCCTCGCCACGTTGCTGCGCGAGATGGAACGTCGCGAGGTGCGCTACGGGCTGGAGACCATGTGTATCGGTGGCGGCCAGGGCATCGCTGCCGTCTTCGAGCGCGTCACCTGATCCAAGTCGCCGCACGCGGTTGCCCGGATCCGATCGCGGTCAGATCCGTCATGGTCGCGGTCGTATCACCGGCAGAGACGTCCTCTGCCAGGAACCCAAAGGCGCCCCCGGATGGACTTCGACCAACTCCGCCAAGCGGCACACGCGGTGGTCGCTCCCCGCGACCTGTCCCGGTTCGCCAGCGCAGGTGGCGTGGGCGCGGCACTCGCCTCGGCGAGCGGTGCGGTCTACACCGGGGTGTGTATCGACACCGCGTGCTCGATGGGCTTCTGTGCCGAGCATGCCGCCGCTGCCGCGATGGTGACGCAAGGCGAGCACCGGGTCGTCAGGATGGTCGCGGTGGACGGGGACGGTCAGATCCTGCCTCCCTGCGGCCGCTGTCGAGAGTTCGTGAGCCAACTGCACACCGACAACCTCGATACCGAGGTGCTCGTCAGCGCCGGGACGGTGGCCACCCTGCGACAGCTACTGCCGTTCGACTGGCGAACCGAACCGACCGACGGAGCTCCCTCCACCTCCGTTCAGGCACCTGGTTCCCCGAGCTGACCGAGAGCGATCTGGTGATCGTCGTTTGGCAGCACGGCATCCGCATCACCTCCGCAACCGCCGACGTAGCGGCTTGAGGCGGTTCTCCGGCTTCGGGGGTATCAGCGCGACCAGGAGGGCAGGCGTGGCCGTGGCCAGCAGTGCCACGTTGCCGCCGACGCGGGTGGCCAGTACCCCGAACAGGCTCGGCCCGATGATGAACCCGGCGGCGATGAACACGATGGCCAGGGTGAAGCCGGTGGTCGGACGGTCTCGATAGACGTGCTGGCTCCACATCACCAGCAGCGCGAACCCGGTGGTGAATCCCACTCCGAACAGGCCAGCCGACCCGAGGGCGGCGACCGTCGACCCGGGCGCGGCCACCAGGACCAGGAACGATGTGCTGATCAGGACCAGCATCACCGCCAACGGTCGGCGGACGCCGAGGTGGTTGGCGATGTTGCCCCCGAAGGCGCCAACGGCAGCACCAGCGATCCCCAGGGCCGCCCACATCGCTGGGCCGATCCAGGTGGGCAGGCCGGCATCCTGAGCGGTGACCGGCGCGTATGCGAAGTAGGCACCGCAGGTGATCGAGATCCCGAGTGCGACGGTCAACATCCGCAGCGACCGGGGGTTGAGGAACCACCCCAGCCGGGGTCGTCTGTGGCCCGTGACCCGAACCGTTCCGTCTGGCGCCAACACCCTCCAGGCCGCAGCGGCCGCGACCAGCCCGATCGCCGCGAACCCCATCCACACGGTCCGCCATCGGTCCCCGGCCACCAGCATGAGCCCGCTGGCGACCACCAGGCCGACCGGAGAGCCGGCGTTGACCAACGCGAGCGCCCGCCGGGTCTCTGGCGTCGGGACCTTGTAGGCGATCGCATCGGAGAACGGGGCCCACGCCCCACCGGCGCTCGTGCCCGCCGCGATCACCCCAACGGCCAGCAGGATCGGCCCAGGGGCCGTGGCGATCGTCGCCGCCCCGACCGCCAACAGCAGACATCCGGACACCACGGGTACGCGGGGCCCGTAGCGGGCGGTGAGGACACCGGTAGCGACGGTGGCCACCAGGTAACCGGCCTGCGCTGCGCTGGCGTAGAAGCCCAGCACGTCCAGTGACAGGCCGAACTCCTCCCGGAACCTCGGCACGAACAACCCGAACGCCTGCCGACCGAGGGCGTAGGTCGCGACCAGTGCCAGCAGACCCGCAAGCCCAACACGGGAGCTCTGGCTGATCGCCACGATGACCCTTCCACGGCCTGCGGCACGGTGCGGCAGGCCGTCATCGTCCTTCACCGCAGCACCGGTGCGCAACCGCACCGGTGAGTTCCCGGCCACCATCGGTCGGCGGCGCACATGAACGTTCGGTCGCGATGAGACTATTCCAGACCGAGGTCGCCCCGAAGGCGAAGGACCGGAGCCGACCTCGGGCCGCTTGACTCTCCCTCAAGGGGAGACCGCACGATGAGCGGACCAAGGAGGAACCGCGTGGACGACCTGCTTCCGATCGGCCGCTTCTCTCGCATGAGCCGGCTGTCGATCAAGGCGCTCCGCCTCTACGACGAGCTGGGGCTTCTGAACCCGTCGTGGGTGGATCCTTCGTCGGGCTATCGCTACTACCGGGCATCCCAGGCCCGTCGCGCCGAGGCCATCCGCATCTTGCGGGCGGTGGACATGCCGCTCGAAGAGATCCACGAGGTGCTGGCCGAGGACGATCCCGAGTTCACCACCAAGCGGTTGGCGGTGCATCGGGAGCGGTTAGCGGAACGGCTCGCCGATCAGGATCGGATGCTGCGGTTCCTCGAACGTCTCATCGATCGAGGAGGAACCATCGTGCCCTACGACATCGCTACCAAGCAGGCCCCCGACCAGCAGGTCGCCAGCCTGACGATGCGTACCACGCTCACGAGGATCGGCGACGACATCGCTGCCAGCTTCGTCGTCCTCACGGGTGCACTCACCGACGCTGCGACCCAGCCGGCTGGTGCGCCGTTCATCATCTTCCACGACGTCATCGACGAGCAGACCGACGGTGCGGTCGAGGTCTGCATCCCGGTGCCTGTCGGCGTCGACACTCCACATGACGACGTCGAGTTCAAGGTGATCGCTGGCGGCACCGTGGCGGCGACCACTCACCGCGGCCCGTACGCCGAGATCTCGCCCGCCTACCACACGGTGACCGGCTGGATCCAGGACCAGGGACACGAGGTCGCAGGCCCTCCACGGGAGATCTACCTCAACGACCCAAAGAGCGTTGTTGCCGAGGCCCTCTTGACCGAGATCCAGTTCCCCATCGTTACTCCGGCGTGAGTGTCTGATCGACCATGCGCGGTTCGTCGCGATCCGAGATCCCGCACTGGCGCTACACGCGCCGTCAGCGGTTGGAGGTCGAAGCGTCCGGGAGCTCGGCGACGGCTCGGGAACGGAGCAGGTACCCGTAGCCGACACCTACGGCGAGACCTGCCATGTGGGCAGCGCTGCTGAACCAGTCTCCGATACCCATCACCGGTGCAGCGACCTGGATGGTCACCACCACGATCACGGCCTTGTCCAGAGGCAGCCTGTCCCACCACGCGCTACGTGGCGAGGCTGCCAGAGCACCCACGAGACCGAGGAACGCCGCCGACGCCCCCACCGAGGGTTCGTCGAACCCGGTTGCTGCGGCAACCGAGACGAGTGCGAGCGAGCCCGCGAGCCCGGCGAGCAGGTAGACAGCCAGGACGTGGACCGGACCGGCGAGGCGTTCGAAGCGCGGACCGAACAGCCCGATGGCCAGGACGGCGACAGCGATGTGGACGACCGCCTCGCTCGTGAAGAAGACCGTGAGGAGCGTCCACGGCTGCGCCATGACACTCTCCCAGTCCGGTGGCAGCGAGAGGAGCTCGACCAGTGGCGCATCGAGGGTGACCGCAGCGAAGATCACGACGTTGACCGCGATCAGCGTGGTCGAGACCGGGGACGAGGTGATGCCGACGCGCACGTTCGAGGGCTGCATGAGTCGTTCCTGTGCCTCGAGGTGTAGGTGCGGGGGTCGGGCCGCTGCGGCGCGCGTCGTGATCGTGCCGCGGTCGGATGGCGACAGCCAGAGTCGTACGGTCCTGCCCGGAGCAACGGTCCCCAACCCAGAACGGGCCATCCTCGCGGTGTGAGGAGGAGGTTGACGGGTGTCGTCGGGGTAGCTCGCCCGACCACTCGCACAACCAGATGAGCGACCGTTCGGGACAACACGCCGACGAGCGCCATCCGTGTCGATGACACCCCTGGACATGGCGGGCAAGGCATCACCGCGGTGGCCGCGCGCGTCCCATCGTGAGCACGACCCACCGCCCACCGAGCCCGTCGTTGTGGGATCCGCGACCTCACGCCGGATGCCGTACGTCAGGACGCCTACGCGCTAGGGCGAGATCGGCCTCACGCCACTCTGTGCGATGAGATCCCCGGAGTCGTCCAGAGCGACGACATCCCACGTCATCCCCTCGCGAACGCGAGGTGCAACCCCCGAACCCTCCGGGGGCGCTGGATCGAACCCTCCCGCGACCACCGAGACGTCGGTTCCACGCCATGCCCAGTAGGCGACATCATCGGGATCGTAGAGCGTGACAGCGTAGTGGTCCGCGTCCGCGACGGTCTCCCAAGCCAGCTCTGGCCACTGACCGCCGCCCTCTGCAGGCGTCGTCAGGACCATCTCGGGCAGTCCGAGATCCGGTCGCGGCGACCCCTCATCGACCACGTGCTCTGGATCATCTGGCACGTCCTCAGCAGCCTCGGCGCCGATCGTGACCGCTCGTGACCGCCGGCTCGACCCCCTCGACCTCCTCCACCGCAAGACCCGTCTCCTCGTCCTCAGCGGACCCGTCTGGCGACGAGCAGGCACCGAGCGTCACCATCAGCGCGCCGACAAGCCCGACCAGTGCACGACGATCGACGTGGTGACGTGAGCGATCGGGGGTCGGCGTGAACGCCACCATCATCCTTGCTCCTGCTCGGTCTCGAGGACCTCGAGCTGGTCCAGAAGCTCACGTGCGGAGCTCTGAGATCCAGCGATCTCGACGTCCAGTCCGAGGCGGCTCGCAGCCCGCAGGGCCTGACGCGCTTCGGGGTTCAACCCGACACAGGGCGCTGCAGGTGAACAATCGGTCCCCGACCGTGGGTTCTCGCCGTCGGTCTGCACCACGACCTCCTCGGCGAGGATGCGATCCACGTGGCCACCGATCACCTCGACGAACTCGGCAGCTGTCCCCTGGTTGCGCGATCCACTGCCAACGATCCCGAAGTCGAGGAGCACCGTGATGACCTCGTCCAGGTTCGCTGCGCCCGGTTCGCCGCGCGTCAAGGCCAGCCACACGAGATCGCGCATGGCCCCGGTCAGGAACCGGGTGAAGTCATCTCGGTCCCCGTCCGGACCGAACTCGCAGGCTTCACCGACCCCGCGGACCTCGTACTCCATGTCGTAGATCCGCTTGAGCAGACCGAAGAGCTGATCCGCATCCAGCACGTCGGTCTCGAGCAGATCGCGTTCCCACTCGTTGAGATCGAGACGCAGCTGCTGGAACCGCTCCACTAGGTCGCTCTCCAACTCGCCCTGGTAGGACGCGGCGAACGATCCTTCGAGCGAACCCGTGAGTGTTCCCGTCTCCATCAAGTCGGTCAACGGCGCGATCCAGTCACCGACGACCAGGTTGCATCCCTCGAAGTGCAACTCGACCTCCAAGGGACCGGCAGGATGCACGTTGGGACCGATGTCGAACGTTCGCCCGGCCGCGATGACGTGTCCGGTGGTCACCTGCTCGCCGGTCATCCGCACGGTGCGGCCGCTTCCGTCAACCGGTCCCTCCGCTTGGGTGATGAAGATGCCGCTGCCCGCACCGCCGGGTGTCTGCATCGCCATGAGACCGAGCGCCCAATGCGACCACTCGCCGTCGAGGATGCCAGCCTGCGACTCGAAACCCACCCCGCCCCGGATGATGACATCGGTGGTCGCTTGCGATCCATCGAACGAGCCCGTGTAGGTGCCCTGCGCATCGTAGGAACCCAGCCACTCTCCATCAGGAAGGTTGCCGTCGAGCACCGCGCCATCTTCGGGATCGTCCTCGTCCGCGGAGCTCATCGCCGGGAAGGCAACGACCAGCAACATCGCCGCCGCCACGGCAGCAGCGATCACGGACCCACGAACGTCGGACGAAGACCGGATCATGCCCCACCCCTGGGTAGCGGACCAACGAGACGCGTCCCCTGAGGTTGCCTTCGGCCTCTGATCCTCGTTTCAACCTACCATCGAGGGAACAGATGGCAAGAGAGGCTGACACAGCCTCAGACGTTCATGCCCATCGCGCGCAGTTCCTCACGCACGTAGTCGGCGATCATGTCCGTCGACCACGGTGGCGTGAAGGTGAACTCCACCTCGAC
>SKNK01000014.1 GCA_007120565.1 Nitriliruptoraceae bacterium
AAGCTGGGACCTTGTGCCTTGCGCTATCACGAGCGGAGCCGACTACCGTAGGTGGCGCTGTGCCCGGCACGGCAGGAAGGGTGTGAAGTGGCCAGGTTGTTCGTCCCACGCGAGTCTGCCGAAGGTGAGCGTCGCGTGGCGGCCACCCCGGCGTCGGTCCGCAAGCTCGTCGGGTCCGGGTTGGCCGTGCAGGTCGAAGGCGGCGCCGGCAGGCACGCGCACTTCGAGGATGCGGCCTACGTCGATGCTGGTGCGGAGATCGTCGACGGCGGCGCGGTCGGGGAAGCGCAGCTGGTGGCGCGGGTCATGCCACCGACCGTCGATGAGGTCGCGGCCTTGGCGTCGGGCACGATCCTGTTGTCCTTCACCGCCCCGCATCGCCACCTCGATGTCGTGGAGGCGCTTGCGGAGCGGCAGGTCTCGACCCTGGCGATGGAGCTGGTTCCGCGTATCAGTCGGGCCCAGTCGATCGATGCGTTGTCCAGCCAGGCCAACATCGCCGGCTATCGAGCGGTGATCACGGCGGCCTACGAGCTGGACAAGTACTTCCCGTTGTTCATGACCGCCGCTGGAACGATCCGTCCCGCGACGGTGGTCGTGCTGGGTGCGGGCGTTGCCGGCCTGCAGGCGGTTGCCACCGCGCGCCGGATCGGAGCGGTCGTCAAGGTCTCCGACATCCGGGCGGCAGCGAAGGAGGAGGTTGCTTCGCTCGGTGGGACCTTCATCGACGTACCGCAGGATGAGGACCTCACCGGTGAAGGCGGCTACGCGAAGGAGGTGGATGAGGACTTCCTGACCCGGCAGCGTCGGATCCTCACCGAGAACCTCGAGGGTGCCCATGCGGCCATCACCACCGCGGCGATCCCCGGGCGGCCGGCGCCGCGGTTGATGACCGCGGAGATGGTTGAGGCCATGCCTGCCGGGGCGGTGGTCATCGACCTTGCTGCCGCGGACGGCGGCAACTGTGAGCTCACCAGCATCGAGGGCATGGTCGAGCACGGCGGTGTCCGGGTCTTCCCTGGCCACAACCTCCCGTCAACCATGCCCGCTGAAGCCAGCACCCTGTATGCCAACAACATCACCTCGTTCCTGGCTCTGCTCGCTCCTGAAGGTGAGGTCACCCTCGACCTCGACGATGAGGTGGTTGCTGGCGCGTTGCTCACGCACGCCGGCGAGATCCTCCACGAACGCACCGCCGACCTCGTACGAGGAGACGGCTCATGACCGGAACCCTGCTCGTCAGCATCTACGTGTTCGTGCTCGCCGCGTTCCTCGGCTTCGAGCTGATCAACAAGGTCCCACCGACGTTGCATACCCCGCTGATGTCGGGGGCCAACGCGATGTCGGGGATCACGATCGTCGGCGCGTTGACCCTGGTGACGGTGGCCTCTCCGTCCGTCAGCGTCATCATCGGCGTCCTCGCCGTGATCCTCGCCACCATCAACGTCGTCGGTGGGTTCTTCGTGACTGACCGGATGCTGGCGAGCTTCGGGGGTAGGAAGTGAACGGCTTCGAGGTGACCGAGGTCACGGCGCTGCTCGCGCTGGTCTCCGTCGCGCTGTTCATCATCGGGCTGAAGCGGCTGTCCCGGGTCCGAACCGCCCGTAGCGGGAACGCGCTGATGGCGGCGGGCATGCTGGTCGCCATCGTGCTCACCCTCGTGGAGATCGGCCTGGTCGACTACCGGTGGATCATCGGTGGGGTCGTCATCGGTGCCGCGATCGGCATGCTGACCGTGATCCGGGCGCAGGCGACACAGATGCCGGAGATCGTGGCTCGGTTCAACGGCTTCGGTGGAGCGGCTTCCGCTCTGGTCGCGGTGTCGCTGTTCTGGGGCGTCGTCGTCGAATCCGATGCCACCTCCACGACCGCCGAGCTGCTGGGCGGTACATCGGCGGTGACACTGGTCATCTCGATCCTCATCGGAGCGTCCACCCTCTCGGGCAGCATCCTGGCTGAACTGAAGCTCCGCGGCACCCTGTCTGGTGCTCCGCGAGTCCCCCTGCGTACGGCGGTGATGGGGCTGTTCGCGATCGGCGCGCTGGTGGTCGGGTTGGTCGCCGTGCTGGCGATCGACGCGCCGGTGACGGCCGCCACCCTGATCATCGTGCTGTTGGTCCTGGCTGCGCTCGTTGGCATCGTGCTCGTGCTGCCGATCGGTGGCGCGGACATGCCCGTGGTGATCAGCCTGCTCAACTCCCTGTCGGGCCTCGCTGCAGCGGCAACCGGGTTCGCGCTGGGGAACAACCTGCTGATCATCGCCGGCACGATCGTCGGCGCGGCCGGACTGATCCTCACCCAGATCATGTGTGTCGCCATGAACCGCTCCCTGGTCAACGTCATCGCGGGTGGCTACGGCGAAGGTGGCGACGTCGAGCACGGCGAGTACGGCAACGTCGTCTCCTCGGACCCCGAATCTGCCGCGATGGTCCTCGAGGCAGCACAGTCGGTGATCATCGTTCCGGGCTACGGCCTGGCTGCGGCGCGTGCACAGAACGCGGCCCACGATCTGGCCAAGGCGCTCATCGCCAGAGGGGTTCAGGTCCGGTTCGGGATCCACCCGGTGGCGGGACGCATGCCAGGACACATGAACGTCGTGTTGGCCGAGGCCGAGGTTCCCTACGAACTCCTCCACGAGATGGATGCCATCAACGGTGAGTTCCCTCAGACCGATGTGGCCATCGTGGTCGGCGCGAACGACGTGGTGAACCCCGCAGCAACCGAGGATCCCACCGGACCCATCGGGGGGATGCCGATCCTGGAGGTCGAGCAGGCGCGAAGGGTCTTCGTGATCAAGCGGAGCCTGTCTCCGGGCTACGCGGGCATCAAGAACGTGCTGTTCGAGCGTGACAACACCGTGATGCTCTACGGTGATGCGAAGGACGTGCTCAGCGAACTCGCGAGTGAGGTCGCCAACGCGAGGTGAACTCGCACGTGGGTGAAGACTCCCCGGAGGAAGGTCGCCTGGTGCATCTGCTGGTCATCGGTTCGTCGCGAGGTACGGGACGATCACTCGTCGAACAGGCCATCCGCGCGGGTCACCAGGTTCGGGGGATGGTCCGTGACCCGGAGCAGGCCTCGGACCTCGAACGGGTAGGGGCGACGGCCGTGGTCGGCGATCTCGAAGGCGATCTCGAACATGCCTTCGTCGACGTCGATGCCGTGGCCTTCTGCGCCGGATCCGGATCGTCGACCGGTCCGGATGCGACCCTGCGCGTGGACCTCCACGGTGCGGTCCGCACCGTGGACTGCAGCCTTGCCCAAGGGATCGAACGTTACGTCATGCTCTCCGCCATCTCGGCGGGTGACCCGATGCGTGGCCGGACACAACTGCGTCACTACCTGGCGGCGAAGCACGCGGCGGACCGGATCCTGCTTGCCAGCGGCCTGCAGGCCACGGTGGTGCGTCCCGGAGGGCTGACCGACGATCCGGGGACAGGCCGGATCGCGCTGGGCAACCCGCAGCTCCCCGACCGCGGCTCGATCCCGCGCGCGGACGTTGCCGCGACGATGCTGGCCTGTCTCGAACTTCCCGCGACCGCTGGCGCTGCGTTCGAGATCATCTCCGGAGACACGCCGATCGAGTCGGCCCTCCACGCGCTGTGAGCCACCCTGAGCGAGGTCGGGGCGACCCCCTGCGGCGTGGTGTCGCTGCTACCTCGTCGTTGCTGGCACCCTGGTGGGGTCCGAGTGCAAGGAGGTCCGTGACGCGTCGCTGGCTATCCGTCCTGGTCGTCGTCCTGCTGGCCGCATGTTCCTCGCCGGCTGGCGACGCTGACGGTCCGGGGCAGGAGGCTGCCCCCGAGGGCGTGGAGCAGGCCCAGGGCGAAGGGTCGGAAACTCCTGAGGCCGGGACCCTGGCTGACGACGAAGAGCCGGAGCCCGCGGCGGCGGCGCGGATCAGAACGCCGGTCCGTGCGGTGTGGGTGCACCTGTTCGACGACTCGCTCAAGACCCAGGAGGGCATCGAGGTACTCATCGAGGAACTCGTCGCGGCGGAGGCCACCATGGTGATCGCGCAGGTGGTGCGGCGTCACGACGCCTACTACCGATCGGACGTGCTCCCGGCAACCGCGGACCCTGGGCTCGAGGAAGGTCTGGACATCCTCGAGACGCTGGTTCCGCTCGCGCACGCTCATGACATCGAGGTGCATGCGTGGATGTCGCTGGCGCCGACCTGGCATGCGGTGTACGACGAGCTCCCGGTTCCCGATGGATGGTTGCCAGCCGAGCACGGTCAGGACGCTCCCGAGGGGGACCGGTGGGTGACCCGTGACGTCGATGGACAGTGGTCCGACTACCTCGACCCCGCGCTCCCAGAGGTTCGAGAACACCTTGCTCGGGTTGCCGTCGAGTTGGCCCTGACCACCGAGGTGGACGGGATCCACCTCGACTACGTGCGCTACCAGTCGGCGGAGTACGGCTACCACCCGGATGCCCTGGAACGCTTCCAGGACGAGCTTGGGATCAGCTCCGTACCCAAGCCCGACGATGCCGACTTCGTCGATTGGCGACGCGAACAGACCCGCAACGTGGTGGTCGAGGTCCGAGAAGCGCTCGACGGCGTGCCGCGGCCTGTGGCCTTGTCCGCTGCGGTCATCACCTGGGGGCCTGGGCCGTCGGGGACCGAAGACGGCAGCTTCAGCGCGACCCGCCCCGCGAGCGAGGGGTTCCAGGACTGGCCGGGCTGGGCGCGGGACGAACTGGTCGACGTGCTGTTCCCGATGAACTACTTCCGCGCCCATGTCGCGGAGCAAGCGGAGTGGTACGAACAGTGGCTCGACCTGGAGTCGGAACTGGCCACGGCAACCGACACGTTGATCGTGCCGGGTATCGCTGGCTGGCTGAACACCCCTGATGCGGCGATCGCGCAGGTCGGTGCGGCGACCGACAGCACCGACGGGGCGGCCCTCTACTCGTACCAGCAGCCGACCGACGATGCGACGCGTGAGATCTGGCGGGATCTGGCTGGCCTGTCGTGGGACGTGCCCTGATCCTTGGGGTGATGCCTGAGGATCGCGGCCCGGCCCTGCCCGAGCACGTCGCGTCGTCAGCCCTCGGGGAGTAGCGCGGTTGCCAGGTCACGTGCGTAGTCCGCCTGCGCGGCGGCAGCGACCGGAACGGCCAGCGCGCGGTGGTCGACGCCCGGCCGAAGCGGCAGCAGCGGCTCGTCCCGCAAGGCGATGGTGGCCCCGCCGGCCTCGTGGACGATGAGGCTGCCCGCCGCGATGTCCCAGACGTGGGGCCGCACCGCGACCGAAGCGACGGCGGTTCCCTCGGCAACGACTGCCAGGTCCAGGGCCGTCGAACCCATCACCCGCGGATTGAGGCGGATACCCGCGTTGCGTGCACGGCGTGCCGTGCCGGTCGTGAGCATCACCGGGATGTACGCGAAACGTTGATCACGGGGATCGACGGGGGTTCGCACCTGCAACGCGTCCCCGTCCCGCGATGCTCCTTCCCCGAGGATGGCTACGTAGCGACGGTCGAGAGCGGGCGCGTCGATCACGCCGAGCACCACCCGGCCGCGGATCGACAGGGCGATCGAGACACACCAGTACGGCAGGCCAGCGATGAAGTTCGACGTCCCATCGATCGGATCGATGATCCAGGTCCACTCGGTGTCCGGAGCGACGGTGTCCCGTTCCTCGCTGAGGATGCCGTGGCTTGGCAGCGCCTCGCTGATGGCCTGAGCGAGGCGGTCATCGACCTCGTGGTCGAGGCTGGTGACCGGGGTGCCATCGGGCTTGGTGTCCGCCTCGATCCGTCCGTAGGTCGACAGCAGCCGTGGCCGGAGCTCGTCGAGCCGTGCGGTGACGACCTGATGGGCCTGCTGCACCACTCGCAACGTGGGATCGTCGAGGTGGGGCACGAGCGCTCCGACGGGGGCCAGGGGCGGTTGGGGCAGGTGCCCGCACGCTACCGGCCGCGCGCGTGTGCGTGCGGTCCGCGACCGTTGTCGGGTTCTGCTCCGACAACGCTTGGCCATCGACCTACGGTACCGTAAGTTACGCATGCGTAGCTTCGTCCCGTGCCGAGGATCCACCCGTCCCCGGCACGTTTCCCGCTCTCGACGGAGCGTCGACCGCAAGAGAGGATCCCGTGACCGATCTCGCCCTGCCGCCAAGCGTCCATGACGAGACCCCGACCATCCGGGGGATCAAGACCGTCGAGCCCCGCGCGCTGTTCTGGCAGCGGGTGTCCATGCTGTTCGGGGCCGTCCTGCCCCTGGCTGGGCTGGTCGTCGCGGTGATCGGCCTGTGGGGCTGGGGGATCGGGCCCGCTGAACTGGGGCTGTTCGCCGGGTTCTACGTGTTCACCGGACTCGGCATCACCGTCGGTTTCCATCGCCTGTTCACCCACCAGAGCTTCAAGGCTCCGACGGCGGTCCGTGTGCTGTTCGCGGTCGCGGGGTCGATGGCGATCCAGGGCTCGGTCATCGACTGGGTCGCGACGCACCGACGCCACCACGCCTACTCGGACCGTGCCGGCGATCCGCACTCGCCCCACGTCGATGCGGCGGGTGGGACCGTGGGTCTGCTCCGCGGCCTGTGGTACGCCCACGTTGGCTGGCTGTTCGCCCCAGAGGTGTCCGTCCAGAAGGCTTGGGCTCCGGACCTGCTCAAGGACCCGGCGATCGCACGGATCTCGCGGTGGTTCCCGTACTTCGTCGCCGCCTCGTTCGTGCTGCCGGCGCTGCTCGGTGGGCTCATCACGATGTCGATCTCCGGCGCGCTGCTCGGGCTGCTGTGGGGTGGGCTCGTCCGCGTCTTCGTGCTGCATCACGTGACCTGGTCGATCAACTCCATCTGTCACGTGTTCGGTACCCGGCCCTTCGAGTCCCACGACGAGGCCCGCAACAACCCCGTCATGGCGCTCCTGGGGTTCGGCGAAGGGTGGCACAACGCGCACCACGCCTTCCCTGCTTCCGCACGCCACGGCCTGCGCTGGTGGGAGGTCGACGGCTCCTGGATCGTGATCCGCACGCTGTCGTTGCTCGGGTTGGCGCGCGACATCAAGTTGCCGAGCGCGACCCAGATGGCCCGGCGTTTGCGGCGGCCCGAGGCGACCGCCGACGTCTGACCTCACAGGTCGGATGTCGGCCGTGCATGCGGGGACCGGCATCTGGTGCGACACCCGCAGCCAGCGTCGGTGGGCGCACCGCGATCCTCCTGCGCGCGTAGGGTGGGCGTTGACCGGTGGAGGTGCCTTCACCCGATGGTCGCAGCAACGTTCGATGGCAGGAGCATCGGTGGGCTCAGCGAAGCGCGTCAGG
>SKNK01000261.1 GCA_007120565.1 Nitriliruptoraceae bacterium
CCGGTCGCGAGCAGGTTGGCCTCTACCACCTTGCCTGGGAGGTCCCGACGCTGCGGGACCTCGCTGAACACCACGATCGGCTGGCCGAGGCCGGCGCCTTGCGTGGTGCCAGTGACCACGGAACGACCAAGGCGCTGTATGCCGAGGATCCCGACGGGCTCGAGTTCGAGGTCAGCTGGATCGTGCCTCAGCGGCTGCTCGACGGCGCCGACGGATCCATGATCGAGCCACTCGACCTCGAGGCCGACATCGCGCGATACGGGCCGGATACCCCAGGCCAACGGACCGTGCCCGACGTGCTCTGAGAGGCCGTCCTACCGGCCGTGTGAGGCGGAGCGGGGTACGGTGTCCGGTCCCGGTGGACGTCCACCGGGCTCCCCTGCGCCGGTCGTCCGTCGAGGTCGCCCATGTCCGTTCCTCCCGCGCGCCGGCGTCGCCGGTCGTGGCGTCGTTGGCCGGTCGTTGCCATCGTCGGCGCCATCGGGGTCGCGGTCGTGGTCGGTCTGATCCTCTTCTTCGGTGGGGACGAGCCCGAGCAGGTCGACGCTGAACGAGCACTGCAACAGGAACAGCGCCGGGAGGCGCTCGCGGGAGAGCCAGCAGAGGCCGAGGATCCCGAAGGTCCCGAGGATCCCGCGGACCCCGCGGAGGATCCGACCTCCGAGGAGCGGGCCGGGATCGACGCGGGTGACCTGATGGGGCGTGACGTCGGTGAGCTCGGGGAGCAACCCCACGAGGTGGGGCCGCCGGAGGATCCGCAGGACCTCGAAGGACGATGGGTCGTCGACCGGTCCCGCGAGTTCGATCGCGAGGAGGGCCGGGGGACCTTCGGGGGCTACCGCATCCAGGAGGAACTCGCTGGTGGGATCGGCAACTCGGTCGCCGTTGGTCGCAGCCCCGAGGTGTCCGGATGGGTGATCTTCGACGGGGACACGGTGATCTCTGCGTACGTCGAGGTCGACCTCACGCAACTGGTCAGTGACGACGACCGTCGCGACAGCCGGGTCCGGGAGGCACTCGGTCCGGAGGCACGTGCCACCTTCCAGTTGGAGGACGAGATCCTGCTTCCCGAGGTGCCTCCGGTCGGTGAGGTGATCCAGATGACCGCCAGCGGCATCCTGACGATCCAAGGTGTCTCGAACGAGGAAGAGGTCGAACTGCAGGCAGCCGTCACCGAGACCGGGCTGATCGTCGCCGGGTCCACCCTGATCGAGCTCGCCGACTACGACGTCGAGGTGCCGTCGGCGACGATCGTGCTCTCGGTCTCGGACGAGGCGACCGTGGAGTGGCAGCTGTTCCTGGTTCGTTCCTGACCGCACCGGCCACTCACGGGCCCTCGGCCAGGGTTCGAAGCTGGCGTTGCAGGCGGGTGCGCTCGGCTTCCAGGCGTTCGCGCGTCCCGGAAGCGGAGTGGGGTGGTGCTTCCTGGAGCGCCTCGTTGACCCGCTGGAGCCGCGCCTGGAGTTCGGACCGGTCGGGTCCTTCCCGGGGCGGTTCCTGGGGGTAGGGCACGTCCGGGTCCGTTCCGGTCGACGAGCGGGCCTGGCCGCGATCGCATCCCACGGGCCCCGGGTCAGGATAGGCCGACTGCCCTACCCTGGGGCACCATGGCGATCCTGGTTGATGCGGCGATCTGGCCCTACCGCGACCGACGGTGGGCCCACCTGGTCAGCGATGTCTCCTACGACGAACTGCACCGGTTCGCGCAGGGCGCGCTCGGCCTACGCCGTGCCTGGTTCCAGGGTGACCACTACGACGTGCCGACCGAGGTGCGCCGACAAGCGATCCACCTCGGTGCGATCCCCGTGGACTCGGCGGAGCTGGTCAGACGCCTGCGTGCGGCAGGCCTGCGTCAGCGCTCCCGGCTCCCGCGTCTGCCCGGAGAGTGACCGGGCTCAGGGAGCAGCGTCATCGTCCCAGTCGTCGAGGAAGGCCTCCATGGCGCGTTGCCCGATGGTCACGACGTCACGTCCCTCGCCAACGTCGACCTCCAGCGCCCCGATCTCGCTGACGTCGATCCGCACCGTCCGCCGCTCATCCTCGGCGGTCAGCGGTTCCAACAGGTCGCTGGCGTCGAGGAGCGCCTCGATCACCATCCGAGCGGTGGCCGCGTCGCTGGGAAGCTCTCGCTGAGGCTGAGCCCGCGACAGCAGGTGGATCCCGAAGGTCGGCCAACGTGGTGCCTCGCCGTCCCGACGATCGAAGATCGAGACGGGGAACCCCGAGGTCAGGCCACCGTCGACCAGCAGGCCAGCCGACCCGTCCTCAGCGTCGCCGATGGGGACCGGGTCGTAGACGAAGGGGATCGACATCGACGCCCGGACCGCCTCGGCCACCGACTGTTCATCGGGGTCGAGGCCGTAACGTGGGTAGTCCCACGGAAGCCGGACGACACGACGTTGTACGACGTCGAGGCAGCGCACCACCAGCCGGTATGCCCCCTCGGGAGTGCCATCGTCATGGGCCATGCGAAGGTCTCCGAAGGTTTCGATGTCGGCCTCGGCGAGCACCTCGCGGATCCAGCTCAGAGGGTCGATGTGGTCCTTGCTGATCCGATCGACGATCCCGCCGATGGCTCGCTTGCTCGACAGTCGTCCGACGATGTCGGCGAGGGCGAAGGATCGGAAGTCCAGGGCGGCGAACCGGCCAGCAACCTCGCTCGCCGGCACACCCGCCACCACGAAGGCGCCGACGATCGCCCCCGCGGACGCCCCGGCGACCCGGACCACCTCGATGTCGCGGTCCTCGAGGGCGAGGACCGCGCCCACGTGAGCGAGCCCGCGGATCCCTCCGCCGCCGAGCACCAGGTCGCACCTGCGCGTCCCGCAGGTGTGGAGATCATCAGCCGTCACAGCCACCGTCCCGGGTTCAGCAGACCATGGGGATCCAGGGCGCGCTTGATGCGCCGCTGGATCGCGAGGTTCCCCGCCCCGATCTCTCGTTCGAGGAACGGCGCCTTGATCGAACCGACACCGTGTTCGCCGGTGATCGTGCCTCCGAGGTCGAGCGCCGCCAGGACGAGCGCGTCGAAGGCTGCCAGGGCGCGCCGGAGGACGGTGCCGTCGTCCTCGCGCGGGACCACCAGCGTCGGATGCAGGTTGCCGTCTCCGGCGTGACCGAAGGATCCGATCGTGACCTCATGGCTGTCCGCGATCGCCTCGGAGCGAGCCAGCAGGTCCGGGATCCGCGACCGTGGTACGGCGACGTCATCGAGCAGTGTGGTGCCCTGCTGTTCCAACGCGGGGATCGCCAACCGTCTCGCCTGGAGCAGCGCGTCGGACTCGTCAGGATCCTCGGTGGTGGCGAGGTAGGAGGCGCCGGACGCGGCACAGTGATCGCTGGCCTGGGCGATCTCCGTCGCGCGCAGCGGCGAAGGAGCGTCCGACTGCAGCAGGAGGAGCGCGGCGCAGTCCCGGTCGAGATCCATGCGGTAGGCGTCATCGACGGCGCAGACCGTGGTGCGGTCCATGATCTCCATCAGTGAGCACACCAGTCCCGAGCGGGTGATCGATGCGACGGCGTCACCGGCCGAGCCCAGTGTCGGGAAGGTGGCCACCAGGGTCGCGGTTCCACTCGGTGTCGGGCGCAACCGAAGGCGAGCACCGGTCACGATGCCGAGGGTGCCCTCGGAGCCGACCAGGAGTCCGGTGAGGTCGAACCCCGCGACTCCCTTGATCGTGCGTCCTCCCGTCTCGATCACCGTGCCATCCGCGAGGACGACCTCCAGGCCCATGACGTAGTCGCGGGTGACCCCGTACTTCACGCAGCACAGGCCGCCGGCGTTGGTGGCGATGTTGCCGCCGATCGAGCAGAAGGCTTTGCTGGCCGGATCGGGCGGGTACCACAAGCCCTGCGGCGCCGTCGCCTCCGAGATCTCGGCGTTGATCACGCCCGGTTCGACGACCACGGTCTGATCGACCTCGTCGACCTCCACGATGCGGTTCATCTGCTCCAGACACAGGATCAGGCAGCCGTCGATCGCCTGCGAGGCGCCAGCGAGGCTGCTCCCGGCCCCGCGAGGCACGATCGGGACCTGGTGGGTCGCCGCCACCTTCACCGCGGCAGCGACCTCGTCGGTGCTGCGGGGGAAGGCGGCTGCCGCAGGCTGTCCCGGGGTGAGCCAATCGGTCCGGTCGTAGCGGTAGCCCTCGAGCAGATCAGGGTCGGTCATGACGGCACCGTCGGGCAGCGCCGCCGCGACCTCCTCGACGAAGCCCATCATCCGACCTCCCGGTCCGTCGTCGTGAGAGGGTACGGCGCTCGGCGGCACGCTACGGTCCACGCCGACCGCTGAGGAGGATGAGGTGGCCGCACCATCCGGACCGACCGTTCCCACCACTACTGACGCTCCGGCGCCGCCGCCCTTCGGCACGGTCCCCGCGGGTGTCATGGTGGTCTGCGACGTCGATGATGGGGTCTTCGGGCAACCGCAGGTCGTGCCGACCGCCGACATCTCCCTGCATCCCTTCGCTCACGTCCTGCACTACGGGAGCGCTTGCTTCGAGGGTCTCAAGGCCCATCGTGGCCACGACGGTGTGGTGCGGCTGTTCCGCTACGAGCGACACGTCGAACGGATGCGCCGCAGCGCCGAGTTGATGTTGCTGCCTCCGCCACCGGAGGACCTGCTCCGTCAGGCGATCGAGAGCGCGGTGGTGAGCAACCTCGACGTCACTCCGGCGCCGCCCGGCGCGCTGTACGTCCGTCCGATGCTGTTCGGGACTGAGGCCAATATCGGGGCAGCCGCCGCACCATCCCGGGATGCGAAGCTGTTGGTGGTGTGCTCGCCGGTTGGCGACTACTTCGCCGGTGGTGGCCGGCCACTACGGTTGCTCGTCGAGACCGAGTTGCCACGTACGACCCCCCAGTTCGGCGAAGCGAAGGCGGGAGCGAACTACGTCATGGCGCTCGGCGTGACGCGTCGGGCGGCCGCGGAGTTCGGGGTCGACCAGGTGTTGTTCGCGCCAGGCGGATCGGTACAGGAGACCGGGGCCGCCAACTTCCTGCTGATCGACAACGATCGGGTCGTCACTCGAGCGCTGGATGGCTCGTTCCTCCACGGAGTGACACGGGACTCGGTGCTGACCCTCGCCCGAGATCTGGGCTACCAGGTCGAGGAACGCGAGATCACGGTCGAGGAGCTCCTCGGCTGGCCGGGTGAAGCCGCGCTCGCCGGAACCGCTGCCGTGCTCGCCGGCGTAGGCACGTTGGTGCACGAGGGGCGGGAGGTCACGATCGGTGATGGTGCGGTCGGGCCGAACACCGAGCGTCTGCGCGAAGCCTTGGTCGCGATCCAACAGGGTGCGGGCGACGACCGTCACGGGTGGCGAACCGTCGTGGCGTAACCCGCCACGACCGATGGGTCGGACCCGTCACCACGAGGCGGTCGGACGGCACCCGGCCGAAGGAGCCGGCGGCTAGTTCGACGAGGTGGGTACCAGCGGTTCGTAGTGGACCTCGGTCAGCTCCTCTGAGACCTCCCACAGCCGGCGTGCGAGGTCGGCATCCTCGGCCAGCGACGTTCGGGCCGCCGGAGCCGGGTACCCGCGCTGCTCTCCGGGACCGTCGGGTCCCCAGTACGACCCGCCAGCCACGTTCGGCGCCACCGCTGCGTACAGGAGGGGCAACACTCCCTGGCTCGCCGGCTGGGCGAACAAGGCGTTACCCACCCGCATGGCGAGTGCGTTGACCCGACCGCTGAGACCGCCTTGCAGGGTCGGTCCGCCGGTCTGCAGAGCGGTGCTGGTGTACCCCGGATGGGCCCCGACCGATATCGCGGAGGCTCCCGTCAGCTCGAGCCGGCGCTGGAGTTCGGCCGTGAACAGCAGGTTCGCCAGCTTCGACCGGCCGTACACGAGCCAACGGTCGTAGGGGTCGGGGAGTTCGTCGAGGTTGTCCGGATCGATCCTGCCGATGCGGTGCATCGACGACGAGACCGTGACGACCCGTGCCGACTGCGCGGCGAGCAGCGCGGGGAGCAGGTGGCCGACGAAGGCGAAGTGCCCCAGGTGGTTCACCCCGAGCTGCAGTTCGAACCCGTCGACGGTCGTCGAGAGGGGTGGCGCCATGATCCCCGCGTTCGCGATGATCGTGTCGACCGCAGGGTGACGGTCCAGGAAGGTCGTCGCCGCATCCCGGACGCTGGAGAGGTCGGCGAGGTCCAGCGAGAGGTGCTCCAGGGAGGCGCTTGGCCGCCGTTCGAGGATGCGATCGATCACCACCTCGGTCTTCGGACGGTCGCGGGTCGCCATGACCACGTGTGCTCCCCGGGACGTCAGGGCGATGGTCGCGGCCTCGCCGAGCCCGGATGTCGCTCCCGTCACGATCACGGTCGAGCCCGCAAGATCCGGGATATCGGTCGCGGTCCAGGGCACGCTCGCTCCTCGGTGATGGTCTCCACGAGGCTACGGGACGTAGCTCGCCTCGGACACCTCACGTCGAGCAGCGTGCGTGCTGCGACGTCTCGAGCCAGGCCCAGGCAGCCGATGCGGTCGGTGGCGCGGCGACCAGGCAGACTCCAGCCATGGCTGAGCTCACCCGGATCGACGACCCCGCGGACCCGCGTCTCGCGGACTACGCGGCACTGACCGACGCCGAGCTGCGCAAGGTCTACGAACACCAGCATGGTGTGCTGATCGCGGAAGGCCCCAACCCCGTCCGCGAACTCGTTGACTCGGTGTACCCGGTTCGCTCGCTCCTGATCGCCGACGACCGGGTCGACCGGGTCGAGGGCCTGCTCGACCGGGTGGACGCCCCGATCTACGTGGTGACCCAGGCGCTTCTACACGAGGTCGTGCGGTTCAAGCTGCACCAGGGCGTGATCGCCTGCGGCGGGCGTCTCCCGCCGCTCACCCCCGCCGACGTGCTCGGTGCAGCCCGCAGGGTCGCGGTCCTCGAGGGGCTCAACGATCACGAGAACCTCGGGACGCTGTTCCGCTCCGCGCGGGGGCTGGGCATCGACGGCGTCCTGCTCGGAGCCGGGTGTGCCGACCCGCTGTACCGGCGCAGCGTGCGGGTGTCGATGGGACACGTCCTCCACGTCCCCCATGCGCGCATCGACCACCTCGACGTTGCCTTGCCGGACCTGAACGCGGCAGGGTTCCGCACGATCGCGCTCACCCCGGATGGGTCCGCGACCGACCTTCGGGACGTCGAGGTAGCCCCTGCCGACCGCGTTGCCCTCCTGCTCGGTGCGGAAGGCCCCGGTCTGACCGAGGCGGCACTCGA
>SKNK01000213.1 GCA_007120565.1 Nitriliruptoraceae bacterium
CGACGACTCGCCGACGAGTCTCGAGCGGAGATCGCACATCGCGAGGCCCACGACCCGGTGACCGGCGCGATGAGCCGAGGCGAGATCGAGCGACGCTCGGCGCAGCTTGCGACGACCGGTGGTCACCTGGTCACCCTCGACCTGGACAACTTCCGGCGGATCAACGAGCTCGGCGGATGGGACACCGGCGACGACATCCTCCGCGAGGTCGTGGCCCGCATGCAGGTCGAACTCAGCGACCAGGAGTTCCTGGGACGGCGCTCGGGAGACCGATTCCTCGTCGTCACTCGTCGTCAAGACGCCCACGAGGTGCAGCGACTGGTCACGGCGTTGTTGGCGACGTTCGAGGCCCCGTTCCAGGTCCTCGGGCAACCCGAGCACCTGACCGCGACGACCGGCGTTGCACGCGTCGATGCCGACCAGGATCCAACCGACGCGCTGCGTGGCACCGACGCGGTCATCGCCCGGCTCGCGAGGTTCGGAGGCGGGCGTGTTGGTTGGTACGACGATCACGCCCACAACGAACTCATCGAGCGGCGTCGGCTGACCTCAGAGCTCAGGGAGGCGATCGTGCGCGAGTCTCTGGTCCTGCGCTTCCAGCCGATCTTCGACCTGCGCACACGCCGCTATGCGGGGAGTGATGCCCTGCTTCGTTGGGAGCACCCGACGCGTGGCTCGATCCTCCCAGCGTTCTTCCTGTCGATCGCCGAGGAGATGGGGCTGGGACGACGGATCGCGCACCACGTTCTCGACACCGCGATCGTGCACCTCGGGGAGTGGGAGCGCGAGCGAGATCCGGAGCGTCGCCGGGCACGACCCCCGATCCTGTGGGTCGCGCTCGCTGCGACGCACGTGTCCTCGGCGGGCTTCGCGGAGGAGGTCCTCGCTGCGCTTCGTGCGGTGAACGTCGAACCGAGCCGGTTGGGTATCGACCTCATCCAGCCCGGCTTCGACTCGGATGTCTCTCACCTGCTCGAGCAGTTGACGCAGTTGCGACGGGCCGGGGTGCGGGTATCGCTCGACCTGGTCGGCGCGGGAAACGTCGGGCACAACGTGCTGCACCGGTTGCCTCTCGACGTCCTCCGGTTCTCGGGAGATCTGCACTCTCGGCCTTCCTCCCGACGGAGCCAGGCGCTGGTTCGGGCGACCATCGAACTCGGGCGGGCCCTGGAGGCCGAGGTCCAGGGGCTCGGCATCGAGACCCGTGAGCAACTCGATGCCCTCGGCCGAGCAGGGATCGACCTCGTCACGGGTCCGCTGCTGGGCCGTCCGGTCCCGCCAGGCGAGTTGGCCGACGTTGTCGCCGAGGGACTGCCGTTGATCGACGGTGGGGACGCTCGCGGAGGGACGCGCGGGCGGCAGGCCTGGTGGAAGCTGGGACTGGGTAGTGCAGCCGCACCCACCGACGATGAGCCCATCGCTGACGCCCAGATCGTTGCCGGTGACCGGGATGGCGTGACCGGCCTGGCCGGCCATCGCTCGCTGGTCAAGGTCCTCGCGGAGCACGTCGAGGCCGGAAGACGACCGGTGTTGATCCTGCTGGAGCTCGACAGCTTCGCGGCGTTGAGTCTGGCCAGGGGCGTCGACTTCACCGAGGCGCTACTTCGGGCGCAGGCTCGCCGCCTGCATGCTCTGGAAGGTGCCCGCTCGTTCCGCTTGGAGCGTGGTCGCTTCGCCCTGGTCCTACCCGACACCCGTCGCGGGCCGGTATCGAGCCAGGTCGACCTGGGTGAGCTCTCCAAGGGTCCGAAAGGACTCACGGTCTCGGTGGGTATCGCGCACGCGAGGTCGGGGGCGACACCCTCGGAGCTCGAACATCACGCCGAAGAAGCCCTCCGCGCGGCCCGTCGTCGGGGACACGGGCAGGTCATCGACCAACGGGCGTCAGAGGAGGCGACACCTACCGCGACTCCGGCTCAGGCTCGTGCGCTGTACGCCGTGTTGCGTGAGGGCTACCTGCGGGTGCACTACCAGCCGATCATCTCCCTGGGTGACGGGTCGATCGTCGGGTTCCAGGCCCTTGCCCGACCCCAGCTCGACCACGGACTTGCGGGTCCGGCAGAGGCCTTCGAGGTCGCGGAGAACCTCGGTCTCGCACCGGAGTTGGACGTGGTCTGCCGCTCATCGATCCTCACGGACGGGCCGGGCTTCGATCTGCCTGCGAACACCTCGATGTACATCACGGTCGCTCCGCAGGCCCTCGGACACCAGAGCCTGCGCTCCGGGCAGCTGATCCGCGAGGTACGGGCAGCCGGCCTGGTCCCGGAGCGGGTCGTGCTGCAGTTGCGCGAGCACCCTTCGGTCCCGGCGGCGGTCTTCGACGAGGAGGCACGCTGGTTGAAGGACCGCGGGTTCCAACTCGCTCTCGATGGAGCCGGAGGGCAGACCAGCGGCCTACGAGCCTTGGCCGCGGTTCCCTTCGATCATGTCAAGTTGGCCACCAACCTGTTGGCGGACGCTCGCGAGAGCCCGAACGCCGAAGCGATGCTGGAGGCGCTCTGCTCGTTCGCGGTTCGCACCGGTGTGAAGGTCATCGCCACGGGTATCGAGACGCCCCGGTTGCTCACCTTCGCACGCAAGCTGCGCGGATCCAGCGACGGTGTGCCACGCTTACACGCCGCGCAGGGCTACCACCTCGGCAAGCCGCGTCCCCAACCCCGTGCCGACATCGTGCTCGAGCCGTTGTGAGCCCCACCGCGCGGAATGGCGTCGCGGACCGGTAGCCCGATGGCGGTAACGTCAGGGGGCGAAGACACCCGAGCGAGGCCGAACCGTGGAAGAGAAGCGTGCCGTCATCTTCGATCTCGACGGCGTCCTGACGGATACGGCGGACTTCCACTACCTCGCTTGGCAGGCGCTCGCCGATGACGAGGGATTGCCCTTCGATCGTGCGGCGAACGAGCACCTCCGAGGTGTCTCCCGGCGCGATTCCCTGCTACTGATCCTCGGTGATCGGCAGGTTGAGGAGGATGTCCTCAACGAGATGATGGACCGCAAGAACAAGCTCTACCTGGAGTCCCTCGAGCACATGGGGCCAGAAGACGCACTTCCGGGGGCACGGGAACTGGTCGAGGACGCGCGACGTCGAGGGCTCTTGGTCGCTATCGGATCCTCATCGAAGAACGCACGCTTCGTGCTCGACAAGCTCGGGCTGTCGGATGCCTTCGATGCGGTCGCGGATGGCACCAGCATCGATCGAGCCAAGCCGGCGCCGGATCTGTTCCTGAAGGCGGCGGAGATGTTGGGGGTCGAGCCCTCCTCCTGCATCGTGGTCGAGGATGCCGCCTCGGGCGTCGACGCGGCCCTGGCGGCGGGTATGACCGTCGTCGGCGTCGGACCCCACGACCGCGTCGGGCATGCGCATCACCGCGTCGACACGACCGCGGATATCGACCTCTCCGTCGTTCTTGCCGACGGGTCGAGGTGATGGGCCGCAGCCACCCTGACCCGCCGATCCTGCTCCTGCCGCCGTCGAAGGGCAAGGCCGCAGGTGGTGACGGGCCACCGTACGACCGAACGTTGTCGACCTCGTCCTCGCTCGAGCCCGCCCGTCAGGAGCTGCTCGACGCCGTGGAGAAGGACGCGGCGTTCGTGGATGACCGGGCTCTGGCGCGTATCGCCGGCGTGCGTGCCAAGGACGTCGACGACGCCCGGGAGCAGTTGCGTGGGCTGCGAACGGCGCCAACACTCCCTGCCCACCGTCGCTACACCGGGATCGTGCACGGCAACGCTGGCCTGGCGGACCTGGATCCGCACGACATCGCCGTCGACGTACGGATGGTCTCGGCCTTGGCCGGCCTCGTCGATCTGCTGCAGCCACTTCCGCCGTACCGGTTGGAGTTCGCGGCTTCGCTGCCGACCCTGGGTGGTGTGGCGAGCTGGTGGCGCGCCAGGCTGGCTGAACACCTCGCCGAGCTCGTTTCCGGACGGCAGGTCTGGGACCTGCTTCCTGGTGAGCACGCGCGTGTGTGGGATCCACGGATCCGTTCACAAGCAGACGTGATCACGGCGACGTTCGTGCGCCCAGACGGGCGCGCAGCCAACGCCGCCAGGACCAAGGTGTGCAAGGGGCGACTCGCCGCCTTCGTGATCGCTCACCCGGACACCGATGTCGGGGGCTTGGTCACCAACGCTGACCCAGGTGAGGGCTGGAAGCTGGCCGAGGCTGCGGACGGGGTCCGTGCCACCTACGGCGCCTAGGGACGTACCCGCGGCTACTCGCTCTCGGTCACGAAGTCGATCAGTTGCTCCACTGCGCGGATCAGGCTGGTGTCCAGGTCATGCCAGGTGCGGACACGTCCGAGGATCGCACGCCAAGCCCGTCCCACGTTGTCCTCACCCAGGACCCGGGCAGCACCTTCCTTCCAAGGCTGGCCCTTGGGGATGTGTGGCCAGGCCTCCAGACCGACCACCTCCGGACGGACGGCCTCCCAGATGTCGACGAACCGGTGACCGGTCACCAGCACGTAGGGATGCGCGGCGGCGGAGGCGATCCTGGTCTCCTTGGAGCCGTCGATCAGGTGATCCAAGAGGACCCCCAAGCGTCGGTTCGGTCCGGGGGAGAAGGTCCGAACGACCTCGGCCAGATCGTCGGCACCGTGCAGGGGCTCGACCACCACGCCCTCAACCCGCAGGTCCGCGCCCCACACATGCTCGACGAGTTCAGCATCGTGAAGCCCCTCTACGAGGATCCGGCTGGCACGAGCGACCCGAGCCGGGGTGGGAACGGCTACGGAGCCCGATGCCGTCACCGCCAGCTCCGGTCCTGCTGCCGCCTGCGAGACCGCCGGCGTGGGGGCGACCAGCCGTACCCGTACGTCGTCCACGAAGAACGCGCCGGGAGCGTTGCCGAACCGACGCTCGCGTCCGCGGCGATCGCGCAGGACCACCTCGCGGTCGCTGCAGCTGACGATGGTGCCGGCGAACCCGTCAGCTGCCACCTCGACGATCGTGCCGGGAGTGGCGAGGTAGTCCGGGATCCTGCGCGGGCCGCCGTCCCCGGCCAACGTATGCGCCGAGGGATCCACATCGAAGGTCACGCCGGCGCCTGCACGACCGGCTCGGCTTGGGTCGGCGGTACGACCGGGTAGAGCTCACCCGTGTCGACGTCGAGTTGGTAGCCAGCGACCTGGAAGGGATCGGGACGGTCTGGCCACACCAGCAGACGCCGGCAGTCCTTGCGGATCGTGGCCTCGGGATCGCTGAAGGTTCCCCAGGTCTGGTTGAAGGGCGGTCGGCCCATCAGGTCGGTGAGCGTCGTCTCGATCGCTCCGTCGGGGTCGTAGAGCCCGCAGCGGGTGTGGCCGATGACCAGGGCCTTGCGGACCCCGAGCACGTGGGTGGACAGGGCGAGCGAGCGCAGCACATCATCGGTGACCCGGGCCCCGGCGTTGCGGATCACATGCGCGTCCCCGAGCTGGAGGCCGAGGATCGGAAAGGCCGCGATGCGGGCATCCATGCAGGTGACGACCGCCAGCTGACGCGATGGTCGAACCGGGAGGACCGGGTGATCGTCAGCGGCGACGTACGCGGCGTTCGCCTCCAGGATCTCGTCGTAGGACCTGGGCATGCGGTGACCTCCTGCCGGTCTCGGTCACTCGATGGTCGCATCGAGTGCTCGCGCATCGAGCATGCGTACCAGAGCGTCGCGCTGTTCGAGAAGCACCCGACGCAACGGACCGGGAAGCTGCTGGTCCGCCAACCGGTCGTCCACTCGGGTGAGCAGCTCCAGGGAGGCGCCGTGGTGGGGGAACATGCCGTTCGAGAAGCTGATCGCCCAGTCCAGCGACCGATCGGCCCACACCTGGTCCAGGACCTCGAAGTAGGCGTCCACGTAGGGAGCGAGCACCTCGCGCTGATCCGGCGCCGAGAAGCCACCCCAGATCTGTCGCGACATCGTGTGAGACAGAGCGTGGTCCTCGAGCAGCGTGCGCCACGCCTCGGCCTTGGCGTCAGCGTGCGGTCGCGCCGCTCTGGCGGTTGCCGCGTGACGACGACCGAGATCGGTGTCGTCGTTGGCGAGTTCCTTGGCGATCACGTCCTCGCCGACGACGTCGGCGCGTGCCAGACAGATCACCAGGTACCAACGCAGGTCGGTGTCGACCTCGAGGCCTGGCACGGCGAACGAGCCGTCGTACAGACCGTGCACGTCGTCGAGTTCGCCGCCAGGCTCCCGGGCTAGCGTCGCCCACTGGCGAGCCCATGCCAGCTGATGATCGCTGCCAGGTTCGGCTCGCTCCAGCTGCTGCCTGGCGTGCGAGGCCATACGGGTGAACGTCGACGACCGGCGTTCCGGCGCCACGAACCGTTCGATGGCGGCAAGGGCCCGCAGCATCAGGCGCTGCAGGACCCCGATGACGTCCTCGCTGCCGGCGTTGTGTTCGAACAGATCGAGGAACCGGCGGGCGGGGAGCGCACCGTCGCGCACCATGTCCCAGGTCGCTCCCCAGACCAGGGACCGCGGCATCGGGTCCACGAGGCGATGCAGCTCCTCGGTGAGCGTCGCCATGGACCGGTCATCGATCGCGACCTTGGCGTAGGTCAGGTCGTCATCGTTGAGCAACAGCACGTCCCCGGCCCGAACACCGGCGAGGCCGGCGACGTCGGCGGACTCGCCGGCGAGGTCGAACTCGACCCGCTCACGTCGCACCAGGCCGTCCTCGGTTCGGTCGTACACGCCCGCGGCGACCCGGTGACGTCGAGGTTGTGGCGCGCCAGCGTCGACCCCGGGAAGGTCCGCCCATCGTGGCACCTCGCCTCGTTGGGAGACGCCCACCCGGACGTAGGTCCCGTCGTCGGCTACCTCGGCGTCGCTGTGGAGCGTGGTCACGCCGGTGGTCAGCAGCCACTCGTCCCGCCACGCGGCGAGGTCACGACCGCTGGCCTCCTCGAGGGCGGCGAGGAAGTCGGTGAGTTCGGTGTTGCCCCAGGCGTGGCGCTGGAAGTAGACCCGACAGCCCGCGAGGAACTCCTCCTGCCCGACCCAGGCGACCAGCTGACGGAGCACGGACGCTCCCTTGGCGTAGGTGATGCCGTCGAAGTTCTGGTGCACCGACTCCGTGTCGGGCATCTCGTCGGCGACCGGGTGCGTCGAGGGCAGCTGGTCCTGGAACCGTGCCCAGCTCTTCTCGGCGTCCAGGAAG
>SKNK01000078.1 GCA_007120565.1 Nitriliruptoraceae bacterium
CTCCGGCAGATCCTGGTCAACCTCGTCCGCGACGAGATCCGTCGGGACGAGCGACGAGCCGACGAGACCCCGATCGACGACGTCGACGAGTCGTACTCGCTCTTCCGCAAGATCGCGGACGAAGATCCGCTCCCCTACTCCGACTCGCTCCACCTCGACTTCCTGTCGTGTTTCAGCGTCCCCGACGTGTGGGCGGTCCTCGATGAGCTCCCCGACCACTACCGCACCCCGCTGGTACTGGTGCATATGTACGGTGTCCCCACCCGCGAGGTCGCCAAGGCACTGGACCTGCCGATGGGCACCCTGCTGTCGCAGCTGCACCGGGGTAGGAAGCGGTTCGAGAAGGATCTGTGGGAGTACGCGGAACGCAAAGGTCTACTCCGGGAGCGAGAGGAGGCGCCGACGTGATCTCGTGTTCGGAGGCTGTCCAGCGCCTCTGGGACTACCTCGAGAACGACGTCGAGGCAGCTGAACGCGACCAGGTCGAGGAGCACCTGGCCTTCTGCCGACGCTGCTGCGGCGAGATGGAGTTCGCCGACCAACTGCGCGGGGTGCTGGCCGACGCCGCCGAGGCCTCGATCCCAGGCGACGTCGAAGCCCGCCTCACGAGGGTCCTGGACGACCTCGCGGCCACGCGAGGCGAGACGGTCTGGTCCCACCGGACCTCCGAGGGAGATCACCTGCCACGGCCCGAACGGGGAGGAAGCCGATGACCCGTGACCTGATGTTCAAGGACGAGATCCAGCAGCTCGTCGCAGACGCGTACGAAGCGGTCGACGATCCCGACGGGCCGGGAGCCCAGCTCTACGCCGGCGAGCAGTTGGACCGGCTCCCGCCGTCCGCCCGACGGTGGGTGCTCGGGGTCGGCAACCCCGTACCGCACGCCAAGCTGCAGCCGGGCGAGTCCGTGATCGACCTGGGATCCGGGGCCGGGGTCGACGCGCTGCTGTCCGCGATGGAGGTCGGCTCGTCCTGCTGGCTGACCGGTGTGGACATGCTCCTGGCGATGGCCGCACGTGCCGACGCCTTCGCGACTGAGGCGGACCTTGACAACACCGGGTTCACCACGGCCGAGATGGAGAGCCTCCCCGTTGCCGACGGGGCGGTCGACGTGGTGATCAGCAACGGGTCGATCAACCTGTCGGCCCGCAAGAGCCGGGTGCTCGCCGAGGCGTTCCGCGTCCTGCGTCCCGGGGGGCGGCTGGCCGTATCCGACCTGACGATCCGGGAGGAGGAGTTGCCATCGCGGGTGCTGACCCACCCCTCGGCCTGGGCTGGCTGAGTGTCCGGCGCCCTGGCGGAGCGTGTCTTCGCCACCAAGCTCGAGAACGTCGGATTCGAGGATCTCACGATCATCGAGCGCCGCCCCTTCGGCTTGCACGACGCGGCCCGGTACCCGCTGTTCACCCCCGACCTGATCGAGCTGATGGACGAGCTGTTGCCCCCTGACCGCAGAGACGAGGTCGCCATCTCGGTGACGTTGACCGCGCGCAAACCACCTGAACGCACACGAACCAAGGAGCACGGATGACCACCGAACACGTCGAGCCGACACCGGTCGACCCCGACGCCCTCAGGGAGGAGGTCCAGGCCAAGTACCGCGAGGTCGCGCTGGCACCTGATGCTGAGCACCACTTCCACACGGGACGGTTCCTGGCCCACCACCTCGGCTATCCCGACGCGTGGGTGGAACCCCTTCCCGACCACGCCGTTGAGTCCTTCGCGGGCATCGCCAACCCCTTCCACCTGCGTCAGCTCGATGCGGGCGAGAAGGTCATCGACGTCGGGTCGGGTGCCGGCTTCGACACCTTCGTTGCCGCCGGCCAGGTCGGCGAGCAGGGGCAGGTCGTCGGTATCGACATGACCGACGAGATGCTGGCGAAGGCGCGCCGCAACGCCGAGCTGCTGGGTGCCGACAACGTCGAGTTCCGCGAGGGGTTCGCCGAACAGATGCCGGTCGAGGACGGTTGGGCGGACGTGGTCATCTCCAACGGCGTGTTCAACCTCTGCCCGGACAAGAAGGCGACCTTCGACGAGGTGTTCCGCGTCCTGACGCCCGGTGGCCACCTGCAGTACGGGGACATCGCCAACAACAATCCCGTGCCACCGGAAGCGTTGCGCGAGATCGACCTCTGGACCGGCTGAATAGCCGGTGGCCTGCCGTGTGCAGGCTGGCAGAAGATGCTCGAGGACGTCGGCTTCGTTGACGTACGCATCGGACCCGCGGTCGACACCTTCGCGGGGGCGTCTGGCGAGGAGAAGGCTCGCGCCTTCGCCGTCTACGGCTACCCGTTCCTGGCGCGCAAGCCGGAGTGACCGGCCGGTGATCGGCCCCGCTCAGGGATCGATCACCCGGTGATGGGTGCCGTCGAAGCTGGTGACCCCGGTGGTACGCAGGTGCTCGAGCAGCGGCATCGCCGCCCGTCGAGTGGTGTTCCAGGTGTCGCGTGCTTCGGCAGCGGTGAACGAGCGTCCGTCGCGGCCAGGGCCATCGCGGAGCTGCGCTGCCGCGCCCTCGATCGCCGAGCGGGTGAACAGCAGCGCCTCGCAGGAGACGACCACCCCCTCGTCGAGCAACTCCTGCACCTCGAAGGAGGGGATGTCCGCCCGGGCCGTCGCTTCGGCGGGATCTGGCGGCTGCAGGGGGTCGGCCTCGAGCGCTGCAAGCAGCCCAGTGCGACGGACCTCACGGGCTTCGAGGTAGGTGGGCTCGTGATCCTGGTGCACCAGCCGCCCGCCGTAGCTGGCGAGCTTCCGCTCGGCGACGAGGTTGTCGATCAAGGCAGGCGCGAGCTCCCGAGGGCAGCCCCGGTCGGCAGCTGCCGCGACCAGTGCCGCCCGTTGCACCGCGTGCTCGGCTGGAGCCTCCACCGCGGCCGCGACGATCGCATCGGTCCATGGCGCGATCTGCTCACGACGTACCACCTGGCCAGCGATGGCGGTCAGCTCGGCGATCTCGGCCAGGGCGGTGTCGAGAACCGCAACCCCGCCGAGCAGCGAAGCGAGTTCCTCGTGGGAGCGACGACCGCCGTGCGCATCGACCAGAGCCACGATCGTGGTGGGGAGGTCGCCGGCTGCGGCAAGTTCATCGAGCACGAGCGCGTGGGTCAGGCGGCGCTCCGCACCACGTGGTCGTTGCACCGGTGCAGGATCGAGGACCACGCCACCGCCGACGGTGCGGCGCCGGCCGGCATCGCGCAGCACGAAGCGGTCCCCCAGCCGGATCGCCAGCGGATCTGCCAGCACAAGGCGGGCATGGCCGTGACTACCCGGCTCGATGTCGCCGAGCAGTGGATGCATCTCGACGGTGGTCGTCGCCGTACCGACGTGGAGATGCCAGGCGCCCCTCCGCCCGATCGGGGAGCGTGGCAGCGCCCGTAGCTGCACGTCGATGGCGCTGGTGGCCAGCCCCGGAACACGGCTCGACAGGCTGGCGCTGTCCGGGGTGAGCAGCACGTTGCCGCGCTCGACCTGTGTGTGGTCGAGACCGGCGAGGTTGACCGCGACCCGGCTGACACCGGCGACCGATGCAACGCTGCAACCCAGGCTCTGCAAGCCCCGAACCCGTGCGGGCCGACCATGCGGGGCGACGATCACCTCATCGCCGACCGCGAGGTGGCCAGCGGTGAGCAGTCCGGTCACGATCGTGCCGGCACCCGTCACCGTGAACGACCGATCGATCCACAGCCGGGTGGCCGCATCGCGAACTGCCCCGCCGTGCCACCCCGACAGTCGGTTGGCCAGGGCCGCTCGAAGCTCGTCGATCCCCTGTCCCGACAGCGAGTCGACGGCCAGGACCGGGCTGTCCTCCAACGACGTCCCGGCGAAACGCCGCCCGACGTCGTCGACGACCTCTGCGGTCCGCTCGGGGCCGGCGAGCTCTGCCTTGGTCACCGCGGCAACGACGCCTCGACGTCCCAGCAGATCGAGGATCTCGAGGTGTTCCTCCGACTGCGCGGACCAGCCGTCATCGGCAGCAACGACGAACAGCACCTGGTCGACGACCCCGACGCCACTGAGCATGTTGGTGAGGTAGCCGTCGTGACCGGGCACGTCGACGAACGCGACGGTGACGGTCTCGTCGCCGGTCACCTCGAGGTCGGTCCACACGTAACCGAGATCGATCGTCAAGCCCCGGCGTCGTTCCTCGTCCCACCGGTCGGGTTCCATGCCGGTGAGCCGCTTGAGCAGCGCACTCTTGCCGTGGTCGACGTGACCGGCGGTCGCGACGACCTCCATCGGCGCTGCCACGTCCATCAGCTGCCCTCGACGGCAGCTTGCACGGCTGCGGTCAGCTGTTCATCCAACTCCACCGGTACCGACCGAAGGTCCACGATCACCTGATCGTCCACGATGCGGGCGACGACCGGCGGAGAGCCGGTACGCAACCTTCGTGCGAGCCCTTCCGCGTCTCCCGCCAACACGACCCCCCAGGATGCGAGTCGGCTGCCGGGGGCAGCACCACCTCCGAGGACCGCCTCCGTCGGCACCACCTCGCCCCCGGTTGCCGCGGCGAGCTCCTCAGCACGTTCCCGCAGCCCCTCGAGGTCCTGGACCTCCATCGCCCACACGGGCAGCTCCTCCCTGGTGCCGCGCTCGTACTCCGCCAGCGTGGCCTCCAGGGCGGCTAGGCGCAGCTTGTCCAGCCGCAGCGCTCGGGCGAGCGGGTGGCGACGGCACCGCTCGACCAGCTCGGCGTCGCCAGCCAGGATGCCCGCCTGTGGTCCGCCAAGCAGCTTGTCCCCAGAGAACACCACGAGGCCCGCTCCGTCCTTCAGGACCTGCGCCGCAACCGGCTCCTCGGGTCCGGCCGGCCACCCGTCCAGCAGCCCCGAGCCGATGTCCTCGATGAAGGCCACCCCATGCGCACCGGCGAGTTCGGCCAGCTCGACCGTGGTCGGCCGCTGCGTGAACCCCTCGATCCGGTAGTTGCTGGGGTGCACCCGCAGCAGCGCGCCGGTGGTCTCGACGATCGCCTGGCGGTAGTCGTCCACGCGGGTTCGGTTGGTCGTACCGACCTCCCGAAGCACGCAGCCCGCGGTCGCCATGATCTCGGGGAGGCGGAACGATCCCCCGATCTCGACCATCTCGCCGCGGCTGATCAGTACCTCACGGCCGGCCCCGAACACCGTCAGCGCCAGCACCAGTGCAGCCGCGCCGTTGTTGACCGCCAACGCAGCCGGCGCGCCCGTCAACCGTGCCAGGGCATCGTGGGCCACCTGCCCGCGCCCTCCACGCTCACCAGTGGCCAGGTCCAGCTCCAGGTTGGTCGGTCCCGCCGCCGCTACCACCGCTTCGATCGCCGTCGCGGACAGCGGTGCGCGGCCCAGGTTGGTGTGCAGCAGCACCCCGGTCGCGTTGACGACGGGCCGCAGCCGACGGTTGCGCTGCTGCGCGACCCGAGCCAACGCCTCCGCGACCAACTGGTCGGTGGACGGGACATCGCCACCCTCCCCAACCATCGCACGGGCACGTTCCAGCACACCTCTCACGGCGTCGGCCACCACACGGTGACCGTCGCTGCGGACCACCTCGGCGACCTCGTCGACCTCCAGCAGGGAGGAAACGCCGGGGAGCTGGGCACGGGGGTCGCTCATCGGGAGGTCACCTGCACTCGGCCGGCGTCGCCGTCGACGAGCTCGCCGATCATCGCGGCGTCGTGCCCACTGGCGACCAGCCGTGCGACCGCTTCCTCTGCCGCGTCGGGGGCGCAGGCGAACAACAGCCCACCGGAGGTCTGCGCATCGGCCAGCAGGATCCGTTCCGTGTCCTCTACCTCGGCGTCGAGGTAGCGGGCGGCCTGCTCGGCGTTGCGTTGCGAACCACCCGGGACGTAGCCGGCGGCGAGCAGATCGCGGACGCGCGGAAGCACCGGCACGGTCGCCGCATCGACCCTGGCAGCCACACCGCTGGCCGACGCCAGACGGTGCAGGTGGCCGAGCAACCCGAACCCGGTGACGTCGGTCGCGGCCGTCGCGCCGGCCGCCAACGCGGTCTCGGCAGCGTCGCGGTTGAGCCGCGTCATCGAGGCAACCGCCGCCGCGTAGGCGGTGGCGAGATCACCGTCATCGTCCGGCGTCAACGGCTCGCAACGCTTGAGTGCCGTCGTGACGATGCCGGTACCGATCGGCTTGGTCAATACCAGCGCCTGTCCCGGGGCCGCACCGGCGTTGGTCAACACGGCGTCCTCGCGGGCGTCGCCGATCACGACCTGACCGAACAGCGGCTCCACACTGTCGATCGAGTGGCCACCGGCGACGAGGTAGCCCGCCTCCGCCGCGATCTCCGATGCACCGACCAGCACCTGCTCGAGCACGGAGAAGGGCAGGTCCCGCGGCCAGCCGACCAGGTTGAGGGCGAACCGCGGCGTCGCGCCCATCGCGTAGACGTCGCTGACCGCGTTGGCTGCGGCGATACGCCCCCAGGTAGCCGGGTCGTCCACCAGCGGCGTGAAGAAGTCGGTGGTGGCTACCAGCACCCGGCCGTCCGGCTGGCGGTAGACCGCCGCGTCATCACCGGTCGTCGCACCGACGAGCAGATCCGGATCGTCAGGGAAGCTCACCCCAGCCAGGATCTCGGTCAACTCATCCAGACTGAGCTTGCAGGCACAGCCCGCCCCGTGGCTGAGCGAGGTCAGACGGGGCATAGTCTGCGTCGGCCCCGACGTCTCGGTCGAGGTGCTGTTCGGCGTTGTCCTGTCAGCCATCATGTCCTCACCGTGGTAGATCATCTCGGGACTCCGGGGGAGCAACCCGCTGGAGCGGCCGTCTCGCCCCTACCTGGCGGGTCGGCGGCCCACTACGCTCGTCGCCGCGCAACACGCGCTTGGAGGTGTCCGGACGCCTGGTGGGTCCCCCGGTCTTCAACACCGGTGAGAGGTTCGATACGACCTCTGGCGGGTTCGATTCCCGTCCACCTCCGCTGGCCCCAAGGACGTTCTGTCCCGTCGAGATATCCCCGGCTGGGCTCAGAGGTGTCGTACCGTCTCGGGCCCGTCGGCATCGACGAGTAGCTCCAAGGCGGCCTCGATGACCTGGGCCTGTCGGTCCCGGTCGCCGACCGGGCCCACGGTGCGCCGTGGCATCGTCCGCGTACGCGCCAGCCTGCGCCCGCTGGACCAGATCCCGGAGCGGATC
>SKNK01000179.1 GCA_007120565.1 Nitriliruptoraceae bacterium
GGGATCCCTTCCGTGCGCCGCTGCAGTTGTCAGGAGTTCCCGTGGCCACCAAGATCGAGGTCCAGATCCCGGTCGAACGTCAGAAGGCGGCTCAGGCCGCTGGAAACTTCGAACTCGAGGATCTGCCAGGCCGCCTGTCCGAGCCCGATGCCGCGGTTCGTGTCGGCAAGGCGACCAAGCAGGACAAGCCCCTGAAGGTGGTGCGGTCCCTCAACGGCATCACCAAGCTGACGCCGGGGCAGATGATCGTCAACTACGGGCGGTCCGAGTCACGATGGGCGACGGCTTACCAGAAGCGCCGCGCCGGCACGGCGGACTTCACGGAGCTGATCAGCTACGCGCGGCAGATCATCGGGGTGGACGACGAGGGCCAGATCCTCATCTGCCTCATGGGCCACGCGGGGCAGGGGCCCTGCATCCCGCTGTGGGTTCCTCGCGAGGAGGTCACGCTGACGGTGCAGCCCAACGACATCATCCTGCGCTTCGACGGCATGACCTTCGATTGGTGAGCGACGCGGCGTCACGTGAGACCGAGCGACTGCTCCGTTTCGCCCACGATCTTGCCGACGAGGCGGATGCCCTGACGCTGCCCGCGTTCCGGGGCAACCTCGACGTCCGGACCAAGGTCGATGGCACCTGGGTCACCCAGGTCGACGAGAGCGTCGAGCGCACACTGCGAGAGATCATCCACGAGCGTTTCCCCGAGCATGCGGTGCTGGGGGAAGAGGACGGGCTGGACGGGCCGGCGAACGCGCCGACCTGGATCATCGACCCCATCGACGGCACAACCAACTTCGTCAAGGGCAACCCGATCTTCGCGACCTTGATCGCCCTGCAGGTGGATGGAGAGGAACTGCTCGGTGTCGTCTCGGCCCCGGCGTTGACGACCCGGTGGGATGGGGTCCGTGGGGGAGAGGCGCGGCAGAACGGCAGATCCGTCCGCGTCAGCGATCGGCGTGAGCTGTCTGACGCCGAGGTGGCGTTCGGCGGACTGGACTACTTCGCGCCACGTGGTCTGGACGGTGTGGTCGCCGCGTTGGTCGAAGGCTCCGCTCGTCAGCGCGGCTACGGCGACTTCTGGCAGCACTGCCTGGTCGCTGCGGGCAGCACCGATGTGGCGATCGAAGCTGAGGTCAACCTCTGGGACCTGGCGGCCGTCAAGGTGATCGTCGAGGCGGCGGGAGGGCGGTTCACCTCGCTGGACGGACGCGCAACCGCCGACGGTGGAGACGCTCTGAGCACCAACGGCTACCTCCACGAGCAGGTCCTGGCGATGATCGAGGACGCTCGCGCGACCTCGGCCGTCGAAGCCTCGTAGGCGACCGATGGCCCCGCTACCCCCTTCCGAGCCTCCCGCCGACCGCGGGAGCGAGGACGACGTTCCGGTTCCGGAGACGGTTGCCGAGCCGTCCGAGGAGCTACCGAGCGATCCTGATGGTGTCCTGCGGTTGCTCGAGGTCGAATCCGCCCCGCCCGGCACCTACGGGGAGTTCGAGCCGACCACGCCACCACTGATCGACGGCCAAGGTCGGGTCCGGCTCTCGTTCAGCCGGATCGACAGCTACCGCAACTGTCCACGCAAGTTCCGGTACGCCTACATCGACCGGCTCCCAGGTGTTCCAGGACCGCACCTGTCCTTCGGCAGTTCGATCCACGGCGCGTTGGAGGCGTTCTACGATCGCAAGCTCCCGGAGTGCCCCAGCGAGGAGGACCTGCTCGGCTTCCTGTACGAGTCCTGGGACAGCACCGGCTTCCGCGACCTGCCACGCGATGAGCAACTCGCCTTCTACCGGCACGCCCAGGAGGTGCTCCGGCGGTTCCACCGGCGTGCTGCCCCTACGTACTCCCTGCCGGCGGCCACCGAGGCGTGGTTCGAGCTACCTATCGAGTACGAGGCCGTGGTGGTCGGCTCGATCGACCGCGTCGACGTCGATGACGAGGGTCGGTTCCACGTCGTCGACTACAAGACCAACCGCAAGGTCAAGGATCGTGCCCGGGTGGCGGGGTCCCTGCAGCTGGCGATCTATGCGCTCGCGACCCGCCACCTGTTCGGCGCGCTGCCCGCAACGGTCAGCCTGGACTTCGTGGTTCCTGGCGTTCCGGTCGTCGTCCCGATCGAGAACATCGATCTCGATGGCGCCAGACAGGCGATCCTGGAGACCGCCCAGGCGGTCCGCGCCGAACGGTTCGAACCCACCCCCAACCCGCTCTGCGACTGGTGTGACTTCCGCGACGTCTGTCCAGCTTGGCCCGATGACGGCCGCCGTGGCCTCGGTACGGCAGCCGAGGAGCTGCGGCGGCAACGCCGGGCGGTCGCCCGCGAGGTACGCGAACTGCGGGAGCTCGAGGCCGGGGTCGAACGGTTGGCGACCGAGCTGAGGGACGAGCAGGGGTAGTCTCCGGCGCGGGTGCTCGACCGGTCGGCCGCTCGGCCGGAGGGTCCGAGCCCAACGTGACGAGAGGAGCCCACCATGGGGGAGAAGGTCTCGGACGAGATCACGATCGACGCGGGGATGGTCACGATCTGGAACGTCATCACCGACATCGACGCCTACCCCGACTGGACCGACGGTGTCGAGGAGACCGAGATCCTCTCGACGACCGACGAGGGGTACCCGTTGCAGGCGTACTTCCGGGTCGACGCCAAGGTCTCCGAGGTGACCTACACGATCGAGTACCGCTACGACGACCACGACGTGCGCTGGCACCTGGTCGAAGGCGAGATGCTCTCGCAGCTCGATGGTGCCTACGAGCTCACCGAGACCGATGGCGGGACGCGCGTGCGGTACTCGCTCGAGGTGGATGTGGATCTTCCGGTACCCGGGTTCATGAAGAAGCGCGCGGCGCGGACGATCCTTGAGCAGGGCCTCAGCGGGCTCAAGGCGCGCGCCGAGACCGCTGAGCAGCAGGGCTGAAACCATGGCACGCGACGAGGTCGACGCGGCGTACTTCGCCTTGCTTCGCGCACGCGAAGAGCTCGACGGCATCCGCCGCTACGGCGAGTACCTCCGCGACGAGGGACGGCGCCTGCGTCGAGCGCTGGCGGAGGGCGCTGCCCTGGCCGACACCGTGGATCGTCGGCTCCGACGTCCGCTGCGGCACACCGATCAACCTCTCGAGGAAGCCATCCGGGCACGCCTCGCGGTGATCGAGGAGGAGCTCAACGTCCTCCCGGACCGTGAGGTGGCCGCCGAGGAGTACGTCGAAGAGTGCGAGCGAGAGCACAGCCAACTGCGTGGAGGCCGGTGACCGATGTACCGAGACGACCCCCTGGATGATGAGCTCGAACTGCGTGAGCTCCTGGGCGACGGGCCGGTCGACCAGCTAGCGGCAGGCGAACGCACCGGGGATCGCACGCCGGTCGATGCCGCCGTCGACGTCCTGCGCGTGCTGCAGGGGTGGGTGTCGGACGAGGCCGCGTCGCGATGGTTCCTCGCCTCTCAGCGCCGGCTCGAGGACCGCCGGCCGGTCGACGTGCTTGCGGTCGGTGCCTACGAGGACGTCGAGGAGGCGGCACGGATCTGGGCAGCAGCACAGGGCTGAGCGCTCACTGAGGCAGCGGCGTACCCCGGTCCCGGCCAGAAGCGCTACGCTACGCGACTGAAGCGGCGGCCGGCCGTGCGAGTTCGTGCGCGTGCGGCCGCTCCATCCTTCCCGAACACACTCACCCGAGGTTGCTCGTCCCATGGCCCAAGGTCACGTCAAGGTATTCCACGCCGACAAGAACTACGGCTTCGTCACCACCCACGACGGCGGTGAACTGTACGTCTCCGGCGACCAGGTCAGCGGCGAGGTGCTCCGCTCCGGCGACGAGGTGGAGTTCGAGATCGAGGACGCCGAACGGGGTCGTTCCAAAGCGGTCTCGGTCGTGGTGACGAAGGCCGCGCCGGCCGACAACCCCATCGGGCGCACCATGGCGGCGCCGCCGACGTGGGAAGAGCTCGAAGAGCGCGAGCGTCAGCGTCGCATGGCACGGCGTCGCCGCCGGTAGATCCGGGAGGCCCGTCGTGTCCGCCAGCGCGCTCGACGCGTCGACGGCGGCACCCTGTCTGCCAGGTGTGACCTTCTCGCTCGGCGCGACTCGGTATCGGGACCTCGCGGTGCCGGTAGCCGCGGTCAGCGTCGACGATCGGCCTCGAGGCTCCGCAGCTCCTGAGGCCCCGGTCCGCGAACGCGAGCCAGAGGTCGAGGAACGTCAGGACCTGTCGCGACCCTGGAACGTCATCGTCTGGGACGATCCGGTCAACCTGATGTCCTACGTGGTTTTCGTCCTGCGTCGCGTGTTCGGCTACCCCGAACCCAAGGCCCGCAAGCTCATGCTCGAGGTGCACAACCTCGGCAAGGCGACGGTCGCGTCGGAGCCACGGGAACGGGCGGAGATGTACGTCCAACAGCTGCATGGGTACGGGCTCCAGGCCACCATGGAGCGGGCATGATCCCGGTGGTTCCGCCGGCGGCTGGTCCGATGCGCGTCCCGTGGCCCTTGGCGCCACGATGAGCCGCATCTTCGACCAGCACCGCGGGGCGATCCGCGCACGGTTCGCCCCGGAGGAGGTGGAGCTGTTGCGCAGCCTCCAACAGGGCATCCGCCGCGCGCTGGAGGACGGGGACGACGACGATCCCGTGATCGCACGCTTGTTCCCCCGGGCCGTCTCCGACGATGACGAAGCGGACGTCGAGCTGCGCCGCCTGCTGCGTGACGACCTCCTCGAGTCACGACAGGTCGGGCTCGATGCGCTGATCGAGGTCCTCGATCGGTGCGAACCGCGGCGCGGACGGATGGTCGTCGAGCTCGAGGATGATGAACCCCTGCTCGTGCTCGGTGTCTTCAACGATCTGCGGTTGGCGATCGGCGCACGCATCGGTGTCGACGACCTCGATCGTCAGGACATCCCACCGGGTGATCCGTTGGCCTACCGTCTGGCGGTCATGGATCTGTTGGGATGGTGGCAGGAGCAACTCCTGGCACTGCTCGATCCGGAGGGACCGGGATAGGAGGAGGCGGCGACATGGACCTGAGCATCGGCATCAGCGAGGACCTGCCCGTGGCCGTGCAGCAGATGCTGGCGGGCCATGTCGAAGCGGCGGGCTTCCGATCGTTGTGGACCAACGAGGCCAGCGGTCGTGATGCCTTGCTGCTGTGCCAAGCCTGGGCGGCAGCCACCACCGACCTCGAGCTCGGGGTCGGGGTCGTGCCCCTGTGGACACGCAGCCCTGCGCAGCTGGCGATGGCTTCGGCGACGCTCCAAGAGGCATCGGGGGGCCGCTTCCTGCTCGGTATCGGTGTGAGCCACCCGGCGACGATGGGGCCCTGGCACGGCGCCGACGTGGTCAAGCCCCTCACCGCAGCACGTGAACTGCTCGCCATCCTCGATGGCCTCGAGGCAGGGGAGACCAGCGACGTCGACGGTCAGGTACTGCGCTCGGAACGCTTCCGGCTCAAGATCACCCCCACGCCGCCCCCGACCCGGCGCTACCTCGCCGCCATGGGACCGAGGATGCTGGATCTCGGTGGCTCCAAGGCCTTCGGTGTGCTGCTGAACTGGGCGGGCCCCGGGGAGGTGGAACGCGCCGCCGGCCGTGTGCGTGCTGCGGCCGAGGTTGCCGGACGCAACCCCACGGACGTCGAGGTAGCGTCCTACGTGCGCGTCGCCGTTGGTGCGGATCGAGATGCGGCGCGGGCGGCACTGGCGGGCCAGATCGGTGCCTACGGCGCCCTGCCGGCCTACGGCGCTCACTTCGAGCGTCAGGGGCTCGGTGCCGCCCTCGAGCGAGCCAAGGCCGCGCACAAGGCTGGAGCCGATGCGTTCGGGCTCGCTGAGGCTCTGGGCGATGAGGCACTCGATGAGCTCGGGTGGGCTGGGACACCGGAGGACGATCCGAGCGCAGCGATCGAGCGCTACCGCGCGGCGGGGTTGGACCACCTCATCGCGCGGGTCGTGGTGGTCGGTGACGATCCCGTCGAGAGCATCCGTGCGGCGGTTGGCCGCCTCGATGCGTTCACCGCCGCCGGTCAACGCTGAGGTAGGCCGATGCGTTGCAGCAGCTCCCCGGCTTGGGGTACCCGAGCGAACCAGGTGACCGCGAGGTAGCTCGCTCCGATCGCCAGCAGCACCAGGATCGACCCGAGCCGGGGTGGCAGGTCGCTCCAGCCGACCAGGGTGCGGGTGATCAGTCCGGCGACCGCGGCGATGCTTGCTGCGACGGCGATCGCCCGGGCCTCCGGCCCGCCTGGACGCGTGGTTCCGTAGAGGACCCGGACGCGGATGCGGAGCAGGGTGAACTCGAACCAGGCGCCGATCGCGCCGCCGATCGCGATGCCGACGGCCCCCAACCGCAGGAGGCTGTCGCCGGCCTCACGGGCGTCCTCGCTGGCGATGGACCACCCCATGTCGCCGACCACCTCGAGCCCGGTCGGCCCGATCGTCAACGCGTCGAGCGGCAGCATGAGGGTGATGCCGATGCTGAGCGAGACGACGACGCGCATCGCGGCGTAGATCGCCGGGTTGCGCGTATCACCGCTGCCGTACAGAGCGGACTGCAGGAGCCTCGACCAGGTGCTGGCCAGCAGCCCGAGGCCGTAGGCGGCGAGGATCGCTCCGACCTGGACGGCCGCGGCACCAGAGAACCGTCCCCACTGCAGCACGAGGCGGACGATGTGGTCACCGGCCACCACGAAGGCCACCATCGTCGGTGCGATGAAGAAGGTGACCCGCCCGAGACCGGCGTCGAGACGTCGAACGACCTTGGCGCGATCGGAGTGATCGATCGTCGACAGCGCGGGGAGTTCGGCCGCCGCGACGCTCATGCCGAACAGCGCGACGGGAAGCAGGAAGAGTGTCTGCGCGTAGGTCAAGGCCACAACCCCGCCCGCGGCCAACAGCGACGCCGCGACGAGGTCGACGTAGCTGCCCAGTTGCACGCTGCCTCGACCCGCCAGGACCTGGCCGAACCGACGAGCCACCGTGCTGACTCCCGGTACGGCGAAGGTCGCCGACAGCCGGAGGTAGGGCACGAGACGGCGCACCGTCGGCAGTTGGACCAGGAACTGGGCCGCCGAGCCGATGA
>SKNK01000168.1 GCA_007120565.1 Nitriliruptoraceae bacterium
GAGACCCCTGCCCGATGAGCGAACCCACGTTGAGCGTCACGGACAACCGCACCGGCAAGACCTACGAACTGCCGATCGAGGACGGCGCGATCCGGGCCATGGACCTCCGGCAGATCAAGGTTTCGGACGACGACTTCGGCCTGTTGGCCTACGACCCCGCCTTCAAGAACACCGCCAACGTCCGCAGCGAGATCACCTACATCGATGGTGACGTGGGCGAACTGCAGTACCGGGGCTACCCGATCGAGCAACTCGCTGATCACTCGAACTTCCTCGAGGTGGCGTACCTGTTGATCCACGGCGAACTACCGCGCCAGGATCAGTACGACACCTGGGAACACGAGATCACCCACCACACCTTCATCCATGAGAACCTCAAACAGTTCATGGACGGGTTCCACCACGACGCCCACCCCATGGGGATGCTCGTGTCCTCCGTCGGCGCTCTGTCGACGTTCTACCCAGAGGCCAAGGGGCTCGATGACCCCGAAGCCCGCCACATGCAGATCGTCCGATTGATCGCGAAGTTCCCGACCCTCGCGGCGTTCGCGTACCGCCACTCCATCGGCATGCGCTACGCCTACCCCGACAACGATCTGTCCTTCGCCGGCAACTTCCTCAACATGATGTGGAAGACCACGGAACTGAAGTACGAGCCGGACCCCATCCTGGAGCGAGCGATGGACGTCCTGCTGATCCTGCACGCGGACCACGAACAGAACTGTTCCACCACCACGATGCGCACGATCGGCTCATCCGACGCGGATCCCTACTCGGCGGCGGCCGGCGCAGCGGCCGCGCTCTACGGTCCGAAACACGGTGGCGCGAACGAAGCGGTCCTGCGGATGTTGGAGGAGATCGGCTCGGTCGATCAGATCCCGACCTACATCAAGAAGGCCAAGGACGGCGAGTTCCGCCTCATGGGCTTCGGCCACCGGGTCTACAAGAACTACGACCCCCGCGCGAAGGTGATCCGCAACCTGGCCCACGAGGTCTTCGAGGTCACGGGCAAGAACGAGTTGCTCGACATCGCCGTCGAACTCGAGCGGATCGCGCTCGAGGACGACTACTTCGTCGAGCGCAAGCTCTACCCCAACGTCGACTTCTACTCCGGGATCATCTACCAGGCGATGGGCTTCCCGACCTCGATGTTCCCCGTGCTGTTCGCGATGGGGAGGATCCCTGGCTGGCTCGCCCACTGGCAGGAGAACCTGCTCGACGACGAGCAGGCCATCGTCCGGCCGCGCCAGTTGTACGTCGGCTCCTCCGAACGCGACTACACCCACATCAGCGAGCGCTGACCCACGTCCGGGTGGCCGAGCTCGGTCACGCCGGACGGGTCGCCACGCCGTCGGCCTTCGCGGCGGTTCGCACCGCCTCGGCGACCGTCGCGGCGACCCGTTCGTCGAACGGGCTCGGGATGATGTAGGAGGCCCGCAACTCGTCGGGCCCGATCACGTCCGCGATGGCTCGAGCCGCCGCGACCTTCATCTCCTCGGTGATGAAGCGTGCGCGGGCATCGAGGGCGCCGCGGAAGATCCCCGGGAAGGCGAGGACGTTGTTGATCTGATTGGGGTAGTCGCTGCGCCCGGTGGCCACGATGGCGGCGTACTCCCCCGCGCCAACCGGGTCGACCTCGGGATCGGGGTTGGCCATCGCGAACACGATCGGATCGTCCGCCATCACGGCAAGGTCCGATGGCTCGATGACGTTTGGCCCTGAGACACCGACGAAGACGTCGGCTCCCACCAGCGCGTCGGTGATCTCGCCCTGCATCCCGGTGCGGTTGGTGTTCTCGGCGAGCCACGACTTGGACCGATCCAGTCCCTCACGATGCGGCCCGAGGATCCCCTTGCGATCCGTGACGATGATGTCCTTGATCCCCTCGCGAAGCAGCAGCTTCGCGATGGCCACGCCGGCCGCCCCTGCTCCCGCCATCGCCACGGTCAGGTCGCTCAGGTCCTTTCCGACCAGGCGCAGCGCGTTGTGCAACGCCGCGAGCGTCACGATGGCCGTCCCGTGCTGATCGTCGTGGAAGACCGGGATGTCCAACGACTCCTTGAGACGCTCCTCGATCTCGAAGCACTTCGGTGCGGCGATGTCCTCGAGGTTGATCCCGCCGTAGACCGGCGCGATCGCCTCGACGATGCGGATGATCTCCTCGGTGTCCTTCGTGTCCAGGCAGACCGGCCACGCATCGACGTCCGCGAAGCCCTTGAACAGACAGGCCTTGCCCTCCATCACCGGCATAGCGGCCTCGGGACCGATGTCCCCCAGCCCGAGCACGGCCGTTCCATCGGTCACGATCGCGACGGTGTTGCCCTTGATCGTGAGCCGGCGCGCATCCTCGGGGTTGTCGGCGATCGCCCGACAGACCCGGGCGACGCCTGGGGTGTACGCCATCGACAGATCGTCGCGGGTCTTGAGTGGCACGGTAGAACGCACCTCGAGCTTGCCTCGCAGGTGCATCAGGAAGGTGCGATCGCTGGCACGGTGGACGTGGACGCCGTCGAGGGTCTCGACGGCAGCCTGGATTCGGTCCGCGTGGTCGGAGTCCCCCGCGTTCGCGGTGACGTCCACGACCAGCACCTCGCCACTGGTGTCGACGAAGTCGATCGCCACGACGACCCCGGCGGCGTCACCTATCGCGGTCGTCAGCCGGCCGACCGCTCCGGCGTCGTCCGGGTCGAGGTGCAACCGCAAGGTGACGGAGTACGAGGCGTTCGGCAACGCGGACATGGCAGGCTCCCGGTCTGCAGCGGACTACGTCGTTGCAGACTAGGTACGCCTCGGCGGTGTGGCATCCTCGGATCTCGTCTCACCGCCGCATCGGGCGGAGCGTCACTGGGCTCCGTCGTCCTTGGTGACCAACGGGCGGTCGAACAACTCCTCGGAGATCCCGGTCTGATCGAGGTAGCGGCAGATCCCGCCCATGAAGAAGGGGAAGCCGGCGCCGAGGATCATCGCGGTGTCGATGTCCCGGGCGTCCGCGACGACGCCGTCGTCGAGCATCGTCCGGATCTCGTCCGCGATCGCCTCCAACGCGGCGCGCCGGATCTGTTCCTCCGACCGTGGCGTCGCGTCCTCGTCCACCTCGATCGCCTCGCGGATCTCGGGATAGACCTCGCCGCCCGCGTCCCAGTCGTACACGCCGGGCTTGCCAGCTTCCACGATGGCACGAAGGTTCGCGTCGACCTCGAACCGGTCGGGGAAGGCGCTCTGCAGGGTCTCCGCCGTGTGCAATGCCACGTCCAAGCCCACCAACCCGAACAGCACGAAAGGACCCATCGGCAGCCCGAGCTTGCGGATGGCCTCGTCGATCTCGGGGAAGTCGTTCCCGAGCTCGAGCGAGGCGACCGCGGCCCCGTTGAAACGGGCCAACAACCGGTTGACGATGAACGCCGGTTCGTCGCCGCACTGCACCGCGGACTTGCGCAGCTTCTTGGCGACCTCGAACGCGGTGGACATCGCCGCGTCGGAGACCCCATCGGGACGGATCACCTCGACGAGAGGCATGACGGGTACGGGGGTGAAGAAGTGGAAGCCCACCACCCGTTCGGGGTGCTTGAGCTTGGACGCCATCTCCCGGAGCGAAAGCGACGAGGTGTTGGACGCCAGGACCGCCTCGGGCTCGACGACCTTCTCGAGGTCGGCGAAGATGCCCTGCTTGAGGTCCATGCGCTCGAGCACCGCCTCGATCACCCAGTCGGCCCCCTCCACCTCGTCGTAGGAGGTGGTGTAGGTGACCAACCCCTTGAGGAACCGGGCCTTGCCCTCTTTCATGCGGCCCTTCTGGACGCGTTTGTCGAGTTCCCTCTCGATGTGTTCCTGGCAGGAGATGAGCACCGACTCATCGATGTCCTTCATGATCAGCGGGACCTCGAGTCGCTGCAGGTGCAGCGCACCGATCTGCGACCCCATCAGGCCGGCACCGATCACGGCCGCCTTCTTGATCTTGCGCGGCTCCGCGTCGGGCTTCCACGGCTGCTTCTTCACCCGGTTCTGGACCAGGTCGAAGCTGTAGACCGACGCTTGCGCCTGCCGGGAGGGCAACAGCTCGGCCAACCCTTCCTGTTCCTTCACGCGGCCCTCGGCGAGGTCCCCACCCCGTGCCGCGAACTCGATCAGTTCGAGTGCGAGGTACGGCGCCCGGGTAGCCCCGCTGGTCTTGCCATCGGCCATCGCGCGACCGTTGGCGAGAGCTTCGTCCAGCCCGTCGGTCGGGTCGACGTCGCGCTCGATCGATTCGTCTCCGGAGACCAGCGCCTCCAGCAGTTCCAACGAGTCGTCCAGGAAGGTCGCCGAGTCGATGAACCGGTCGGCGTAGCCCCGCTCGAAGGCCTCCTTCGGCTGCATCGTCTTGTTGTTGTTCAGGGAGTTGGTCACGATCGTCTCGACCGCGTTCTTCGCCCCGACGATCCGTGGTGCAAGCTGCGTGCCACCCCAGGCCGGGAAGATCGACAGGAACACCTCGGGGAACGCCAGCACCTGGGCGCCGGTCGACAGGGTCCGGTAGTCGCAGTGCAGCGCGATCTCCAGGCCACCACCCATGCAGGCCCCGTTGATCGCGGCGAGCGTCGGGAACGGCAGTTCCTGCAATCGAGCGAACACCGCGTGGCCACGAACACCGGCCTCGCGCGCCGTCTCGGCGTCCATGCCCGTGAACGACTTCAGGTCGGCGCCGACCGCGAAGATGAAGGGCTTGCCCGTCAGCATCAGCCCCTTGAGATCGTCGATGGCCTCGATCTCGTCGAGGGCGGCGTCGAGCGACGCCAACGCCTCCTCGCCGAAGGTGTTGGGCTTGGTGTGGTCCTCACCGTTGTCCATCGTGAGGATCGCGATACGGCCAACGGGCCGTTCAGCGGTGGTCAGCTTGAACTCGGTGTGGCTCACGATGATCCTCCACGGAAGCTTCGGGGTGGTCGGTCAGCAGGAAGGGTCAGGGACGGCGAGGTGGTCGCGGCACGGACGGGTGCGCGGTCAAGCGCGTTCCCAGAGCACGGCCGCGCCCATGCCGAGGCCGATGCACATGGTGGTGAGGCCACGCTGGGCATCGGGGTTGCGATCGAAGTAGGCCGCAACCTGCATCGCCAGGCGGGCACCGGAGAAGGCCAACGGGTGTCCCATCGCGATCGCGCCCCCGTAGGGGTTGACCTTGTCGCTGTCGAGGGGCAACCCGAAGTGGTCGAGGAAGGCCACGCACTGCACGGCGAAGGCCTCGTTCATGTCGATGACATCCAGGTCGTCGATCGACATCCCGGTGCGTTCCAGGAGACGGTCGGTCGCCGGGACGGGTCCGTAACCCATCGTCTCGGGCTCGACCCCGACGAAGGTGTAGTCCACCAGCTTCATCCGTGGCGTCAGCCCGTGCTCCTCGACCGCCGCGGCCGAGGCCAAGAGCACCCCACCCGCACCGTCGTTGAGCCCGGCTGCGTTGCCTGCGGTGACGAAACCACCCTCCCGGAAGGGAGAGGTGAGTCCGGCCAGCGAGTCGAGCGTGGTCCCCGGTCGTGGGTGCTCGTCGGTGTCGACGACCCGCCAACCCTCGGGCGAGCGGACCGTCATGGGCACCACGTGCTGGCCGAAGACGCCATCGGCCTGCGCCGCGGCCGTACGCTCCTGCGAGAGCAGCGCGAAGTGGTCGCAGCGTTCCCTGGAGATATCGGGGTGCTCGTCATGCAGGTTCTCGGCGGTGTTGCCCATCACCAACGCCGACGGATCGACGATCCTGTCGGACAGGAAGCGCGGGTTGGGGTCGACCTCCTCCGCCATCGGGTGGTGGCCCATGTGCTCGACGCCGCCGGCCAGCACCAGGTCCTGGGCACCGACCTTGATCGCGTTCGCCCCGTTCACGATCGCGGTCAGCGCGCCGGCACACATGCGGTCGATCGCGTAGCCCGGGACGCTCTTGCCCAGTCCCGCGAGCATCGCGATCGAGCGGCCGAGCGTCAGCCCCTGGTCGCCTACCTGGGCCGTCGCGGCCCACACCACGTCATCGATGCGTTCGCGGGGGACGCCGGGGTTGCGGTCGAGGAGGGCGCGAACCGACCGGACCGCCAGATCATCGGCTCGGGTCTGGGCGTAGTAGCCGTCGTCCCGTGCTCGGCCGATCGGAACCCGGACGCCGTCGATGTAGAAGGCTTCTGCGGTCACGGCGCGCTCCTCGTTCGGTCGTGATTGCCAACTGCCCGGTCACGATCGGTACCGGGGACCGGGGTTGGCTGCAACCCCTCGTTCCGCAGGCTCGACCGGGCCCTACTGGCTGGGTGCGTCGCTCACACCCTACGTGAACTTGGAGCGTACGTTCAAAATCTCATCTTCGCCGGCCGACTCCCCCGTCGCTCGTCCACGGCCGCCGCCCCGTCACCTCGTTGAGTGCCTCATCTGCAGCGCACCGTCGGACACCCCGTTCAGGACCCGCAACGAGCAGACGAGCGGGCGAAGCCAGCTGGGTCTGACGATCGCGCGACCGACGTGCGGTCAGGTGATCCGGGTCAACCGGTCACCCACAGCCACACTGCCAGGCTGAGCCACAAGAGCTCCGACCGCGAGGTCTCCGTCTCGCTCGCGATGGATGTGGCGCAGGACGTCGCGGTCTACCTCGAGACCAGGTTGGGCCCTGGTGACCATCACGCACCGCCCCACCTGCCGGATCACGTCGAGCGTGACCGACCCCAGTCGCACCTGCTCGCCAACAAGTGCGTCCTCACCACCTCCCTCAAGCAGCACGTTCGGGCGGAAGCGTTCCGGTGCCCACGCTCCCAGCGTCTCGGTGGACACCAGCGAGACGCGGGTTCGCCCGCTGTCATGCCAGGCATGTCCAGGGCCTTGCCAGGTCATCCAGTCGGTCTCGTGTTCGCTGTCCCTCGGGTTCTCGTAGACGCCCCCGTCAGCTCCCGCACGAGCCAGCCGCACCCGTCGGCCCAGCCACCCGGACAGCGCGTCGTCCGTGTTGAGCGGCACAGCCTCTGGGCCGGTGATCTCGACATCGCCGTCATGCCATCTGGCCGTAGCGAACAACA
>SKNK01000267.1 GCA_007120565.1 Nitriliruptoraceae bacterium
GGATGAACGGCCAGGGCTCGATCAAGTTCACCATGCGGAACTCGACCATCTGCCGGATCCGATCGCTGATCTGCCACGTCGCGCCGTCGCGCGTGAAGTGCTTCACGAGGCTCGGTGCTGGCAGACCGCGGTTGACCTCCAGCTGCGAGTAGCGGCCCGCCGCGGCCCTCCCGAGCATCTCGGCGGACAGGTCCGTCGCCAGGATGCGGACGTTCCAGTCGTGGACCTCAGGGAACCGGTCGAGCAGCATCATGGCGAGGCTGTAGGGCTCTTGCCCGCTGGAGCAGGCGGCAGACCACAGGTTCAGCGAACGACTCGAGCGGCGAGCGGCGATGATCTCGGGCAGGACGTGATCGCGCAGACCGTTCCACAGGTTGGGATCACGGAAGAAGCTCGTCTCGTTGGTCGTCATCGCATCTACGACGACGTCCTGGAGCGGTCCCCGAGGTTCCCTGCGTAGTTGGGCGACCAGTTCGCCCAGATCCTGGAGGCCACGCTGCCGCGCCACCGGAACCAGCCTCGACTCGATCAGGTAGGTCTTGCTCGCGTCGAGCACGATGGCCGAGCGTGAGTGGACCAGGTCCCGTACGTAGTCGGCGTCGGCCGAGGAGATGTTCATGCCGAGACCTCGTGGGGACGCGGGGCGGTCGACGAACCGACGAGTTCGATGATGCGTTGACCGATCTGCCCCAGGGGGCGGACCTCGTCGGCGATGCCGGCGGCTACCACGGAGCCCGGCATGCCCCACACGACGCTGGTCGCCTCATCCTGCACGACGATGCGGCCGCCGGCCTCGTGGACCTCTTCTGCACCGCGTCTCCCGTCGTGGCCCATGCCGGTCAGCACGACCGCCAGCAGTCCACCGCCGAAGACCCCGACGGCGGACCGGAACAGCACATCGGCGGAGGGCCGACAGGAGTTCTCCGGTGGTGCCTGGGTGAGCGCAGCGACCAGGGCCGCGCCCCGCTTGTGAACCTCGAGGTGGTGGTCCCCCGGGGCGATGTAGATGTTGCCGGCGGCGATCGGCTGACCGTGCACGGCTTCATGGACCTTGAGGGCGCAACGTGCATCGAGCCGCTCGGCAAGCAGGCGTGTGAACATCGGCGGCATGTGCTGAACGACCACCACGGGGACCCGGAGGTCCGCCGGCAGCTGTGGCAGCAGCTCGGACAGCGCGTTCGGGCCACCGGTCGAGACACCGATAGCCACCGCCTCGATCCGTCCCGACGGGGCGCTACTGCGACGTGGGGGCCGTGGAGCCGTCGCACGTGGCGGCGCCGGAGCGGCGACCTTGCCGCACAACGCATGGATCTTGGGGACCAGTTGCTCCCGGATCCGCTGGATCGCCTCGGCGACGCTACCGACGTTCGCCGGCTTCGTGACGTAGTCGTTCGCGCCCCGGAGGAGGGCGTCCATCGCGACCTTGGTCCCGCGCTCGGTGAGGGTCGAGAACATGATGACCGGCAGGTCCGGATACAGCTTGCGCAACTCGACGAGCGTCTCCAGCCCATCCATCTCCGGCATCTCCACATCGAGCGTGATGATGTCGGGGTTGAGCTGTGGGATCTTGGCCAGCGCGATCCGTCCGTTGGGAGCGGTACCGACCACCTCGAGAGCGGGGTCGGCACCGAGCGCATCGGTGACGATCCGCCGCACGACCACCGCGTCGTCGACCACGAGGACCCGGGTGCGCGGCATCAGCGATCACCTCCTGGCACGCCGAGGAGCGCCAGCTTCTCCTCGATCACCGACGCCGTGAAGGGCTTCATGGCGTACTCGTTCGCACCGGCGGCGAGCGCTTCGACCATGTGGCCCGTGTCCCCCTCGGTGGTCACCATCATGAGGATGAGCGCGTCGTAGTCGGATCGAGCTCGAACGGTCTTGACGAACTCCAGACCGTCCATCACGGGCATGTTCCAGTCCACGAGCGCGAGATCGATGCCGCCCGGCCCTGCGGCTTCGAGCACGCCCATCGCCTCCCGACCGTCCGCGGCCTCACGAACCTCGAAGTCGAGCTGCTGGAGGATCCGCCGGAGGATCGCCCGCGTCGCACGCGAGTCGTCGATCACCAACGCTCTCATCGTCACTCCTCGTCATCCATCCACGGTGAGCCGGCGGCTCACGCCATGGCCGGGAGCTGGACCGCGCGGTCGGTGTCGAGGACCAACAGCAGCTTGCCCTCGAGCTTGTAGGCGCCAACGATCAGCTCACGAGCGACGCCGTCGAGGGTCTCCGGCGGACCCTCGAAGGTCGCCTCGTCGACGTCGACGACGTCCCCGATGGCGTCAACGAGCAGGCTCAGCTCGCCGGTGGACGTCCGAACGACGATGTTCATGGGCTGCTCGTCGTCGGCACGCGGCTCCAGCGAGAGGCGACGACGAAGGTCCAAGGCGGTCACGATCTGGCCACGCAGGTTGATCAGTCCGCGCACGACGTCGTTGGCCAGGGGCACCACGGTCATCGGCAGCGTCCGGATCACCTCTTGCACCCGGTCGACCTCGATCCCAAAGGTCAGGTGAGCCAACTGGAACGTGCAGAACTGCTTGGCGGTAGGTGTGGTCATATCAGAACGCTCCCGCGTAGCTGCCGGAGGTCCCGGCAGGATCGTTGGCGGCAACCAGGGCATCGACATCCAGCACGTCAGTGACCCGACCTTGGACCACGGCGGATCCGAGCAAGCCGGGGCGAGCGTCCTCGCCGGACAAGGTCACCTCCTGCTCGACGATGTCCAGGATCTGGCCGACCACCAGCCCGACAGAACGACCGTGGCTTCCGTGCACCACCACGTTGAGCGGTTCATCGGGTTCGGCGAAGCCGCCGCCGATGCCCAACACGGTGGCGAGCCGGAGCAGCGAGAGGATGTCGTCGCGGTACTGGACGACCTCACGACCCCCCGCCCACTCGACGGCATCCTGCGAGAACTCCTCGAGCCGTTCGACCTCGGAGAGGGCGATCGCCGCACGGCGGTCATCTCCGAGCCCGACGAGCAAGAGGGTGCGACGTTCGCTGTCAGCCAGAGCCTCTGCGCTCTCGTCCTCGACGACCGCCCGCTCGCGCCCCTCGGCGACGACCCGTGCCCGCTGCGCGGTTCCGAGTACGTCGAGGATGAGCGCGACGTTGCCGTCGCCCATGATCGTGGCTCCGGCGAACAGCGAAGCATCCTTGAGGTGCGAGCCCAGGGGCTTGACGACGATCTCCTGGGTGTCATGGATCTCGTCGACGATGAGCCCGAAGTGCTGCCCATCGGCATGCAGGACGACGATGTTGATGACGTCGCGATCGATCGTGCTGCCAGAGCCGAGTTCCTCGGCCAGGTCGACGATCGGGAGCAGTCGACCACGCAGTCGGTGGACGGGCGCGCCGTGCACGAGCTCGATGCCTTCACGGGCCGACTCGCCCTCCAGCCGGACGAGCTCGATCAAGCTCAGCTGAGGGATCGCGTAGCGGTTGCCGGCCGTTGCGATGACCAGGGCAGGCACGATCGCAAGGGTCAGCGGGATCTTCACCTTGAACGTGGTGCCGACCCCCAGTTCGGTGACGACGTCCACCGTGCCACCGATCCGTTCGATGTTGGTCCGGACGACGTCCATACCCACACCACGACCCGACACGTTGGTGACCTGCTCCGCCGTCGAGAAGCCGGGCGCGAAGATCAGGTGCAGCGCCTCGCGTTCACCGAGCTTGGCTGCCTGCTCAGGGGTGATCACGCCCTTGTCCACCGCCTTGGCTCGGATCGCTGCCGCATCGATGCCACCGCCGTCGTCGGCGATCTCGATGTTGACCTGGCCACCCTCATGGAAGGCCCGCAAGACGAGCTTGCCGGCCTCAGCCTTGCCAGCAGCGGCACGGGTCTCCGGATCCTCGATGCCGTGATCGACCGCGTTGCGAACCAGGTGGGTCAGCGGATCCTTGATGGCTTCGATGATCGTCTTGTCGAGCTCGGTCTCTTGACCGACCATGTGCAGGTCGACCTGCTTGCCACAGTTGAGGGAGAGGTCCCGGACGACGCGCGGAAGCTTGTTCCACACGTTGCCGATGGGCTGCATCCGGGTCTTCATCACCCCTTCCTGCAGTTCGGTCGTGATCAGGTTCAGGCGTTGCGACGCTCCAGCGAACTGACTGTCCTGCTCGTCGCCGACGAGCTGCACGATCTGGTTGCGAGCGAGGACCAGCTCCCCGACGAGGTTCATCAGCTCATCGAGTAGGCCGACGTCAACGCGGATCTTCGTGTCGCTCAATCCACGCTGCGACTCCCGCTGCTGCTGACCGAGCGCTTCCTCGACCTCGTCCTCCATCTGGCCGACCAGGATCTCACCGAGGCGCCGCTCGTCGCCGAACTCCTGCTCTCGGGCCGCCAGTTCCACATCCTCGACGTCGGCGGTACCGCGCGCGACGAGGAGCTCGCCGATCCGCGGCCCGTCTTCGACCGGGGTGGGCTCACCGGCCCCTGGATCCGGTTCGCCGTCTGACAGGTCCGGCTCGTTCATCGATACCGGGTCATCGACGCTGGGGGTCTCGGCCGGCTCCACGAGCGCCGCGAGCAAGGCAACGAGCTCCGAGACGTCCTCGTCCCCCTCCTCGCCGGTCCGTTCGATCACCGCGAGCATGCGGCGGATCGTGTCCCCCGTCGCCAGCAGGGCGCTGGTGATGCTCTCGTTGACCGCCAACTCACCGTCGCGAACCCTCCCAAGCAGGTTCTCGGCGACGTGCGCGAGGCTCTCGAGGTGATCGAAGCCGAAGAAGCCAGAGGTGCCCTTCACGGTGTGGATCGTCCGGAAGATGCTGCCGATGACCTCGAGATCACCGGGATCACGTTCGAGGACGAGCAGATCGTCGTCGAACTGATCCAGGTTCTCGTAGGACTCGACGAGGAACTCGCCGACGATCTCATCGACCTCGCTCACACCAGCCACCTTCGCTCGGGCCACGACGGGGCGTCGGGTCCTCGTAGCTCCGGTCGGCAACCAGGCACGCCGGACAAGGGGTGTCTGCGTGAGGATGAGCGCGAACCACCGACGTTCACACAACCTTCACGTGATCCTCGAGCGGGGCCGCGGACTCGAGGTGGGCCGTGTCGAGCCGCGCCCGCCAGCAGATACTCTGGGAACCGTTCCCAGTTCTCTGATCGACGACGCGGGGCGAGGGTGACACCGAGAGCGAGATGGCACGGCCTCGTGTTGACCGGCGCCTTCCTGGTGTCGGGGTTCGCCGCCCTGACCTACCAGGTGTTGTGGGTACGGGAACTCGGGCTGCTGTTCGGAAGCACCGCCCAGGCGGCGGCGATGGCCATCGCCATCTTCTTCGCGGGGATCGCAACCGGAGGGTGGTACTGGGGCCGACGGGCACCTCAGCTCCGCAACAGTCTGAGAGGGTTCGGCCTCGTCGAGGTGGGCGTTGCCGTGACGGCACTCGGCCACTTCGTACTCATCGACACCTACCACGCCCTGTACCCGGCGATGTACGCCGTCGTCGGCCACTCGCCCACGCTCGACACCCTGGCGAAGGCCTTGGTCGCCGCCGTGGTCCTGATGCCACCGGCCTTCCTCATGGGTGGCACCTTGCCACTGATGGGCCAACACGTGGTCCGCAACCGCGAGCACCTCGGCACCGCTGGCACGCGGTTGTACGCCGTGAACACAGGGGGATCGGCGGCCGGAGCCCTGGCCGCGGGCTTCGTCCTCCCCCTGGCACTGGGGTTCCGAGGCACCTACCTGCTGGCGGTGGGCCTGGACCTGGCGGTTGGTCTTGTCGCCATCCTGCTCTCACGATCAGCGCTGGCCAGGGTCCCGGGCACGACACCAACGCCGTCATCGAACGCCGCGCTCGAGACTGACCCCCTGACGTTGGAGGCCCCCACCCCCAGCCCCGTCCTGCCGGTCCTGGCGGACATCCCCGCCAGACTGATCTGGATCATCGCGTTCGTGTCGGGGTTCGCGACCCTGGCGATCGAGGTGATCTGGACCCGACTGTTCGCCCAGGTCCTGCAGAACTCCGTCTACACCTATGCCCTGGTGCTGAGCACGTTCCTGGTCGCGCTGACCCTCGGGGCGGGCCTGGCCAACCTGCTCGCACGGGTCCGTCGCGTCCGGATCGAGGTCCTCCTCGGGGGCCTGCTGACGCTCTCCGCCGTCGCCGCGGCTACCTCGCCGTGGTTGTTCCACGCCGCCACCGACGGGTTGGGCTACGTGGGTTCGGAACTGGGGTGGAACGGCTACGTGGCCGCGGTCGCCGGTGTCGCGGTGGTGGTCATGTTGATCCCCGGTACCGCGCTCGGGGCGGTCCTCCCCTACCTGCTGCGCACGCTCGAAGCCGACCACCGGGCCCCGGGCGAAGCGATGGGCCGGCTCATCGCCGCGAACACGTCGGGGGCGATCCTGGGATCACTCGCTGCGGGCTTCGTGCTCCTCCCGCTGGTCGGTGCCTGGAGATCCTTGCTGTGGCTCGCAGCGGTCTACCCCGTACTGGTCCTGGCGGTCGCCCTCCGTCGTGGCGCTCGGCTCGGCGTTCCCCGCCTGGCCACGGCGAGCCTCGGCGCCGTGGCCGCCGTAGGCCTCGTCATGGTCGACCCACAGGGCCTCTCGAGCGTTCGCACCGGCATGTCAGGCGTTGACGAGGTGGTGGAGATCCGCGAGGGCTCCCAGGCTCACGTCGCCGTGATCGATCGGGACAACGAACTCAGCATCCGCGTGAACAACTACTACACCCTCGGGAGCACCAGAGCACTCGACGCCGAACGCGACCAGACCGTGGTGCCGCTGTTGACCCACCCTGCCCCCAAGGAGGTCTTCTACCTCGGGATGGGTACCGGGATCACCGCGGGAGCCTCGCTGGCCTTCCCGGTCGAAGGCCGCGACGCGAGCGCCATCCGGAGCTTCTTCGGAGCGCCTCGGGACGGAGGGGCGCGCGAGCACCACGGCGTGGACATCTTCGCGCCCCGGGGAACGCCGGTTCTCGCTGCGAGTGAAGGAAGGGTCACCCGCGTGCAGACGACGCCCATA
>SKNK01000162.1 GCA_007120565.1 Nitriliruptoraceae bacterium
GAGAGCGACCGCTACCGCCGCCTGCGGGCACAGCTCGACGAGCGGACCGAACTCGCTGATGCCGTCATGGAGCGTCAACGGGCCCCGTTCGACGACTTCTTCGACCGCGCTCCCCTCGACGACTGGTTCGGGGGTTGCGTGTTCTTCGCGCTGGGTCTGCCGATCGCGTCGGACTTCGTGAAGGCGGTCGCGCCGACACTGGATCCGCAGGCGGCCGCGGTGATCACCGAGGTCTTCGAGCGCGAGAACATCGAGGCCGAGGCGGTCGAGCACCTCTCCGAGTTGTTGACCGACGAGGCGGCTCGAGAGCGAGCACGCGCCCTCACCGCTGATCTGCTCGGTCGAGCCCTGACCGGCTACCAGGGGGTCATGGCCGATACCGACGCCCTGAAGGTCCTGTTGGACTCGGACCGTCGCGAGGGCGAGACGGGAGAGCAACGGGTCAAGCGGCTCGCGCTCGACATGCTGCAGGGTCACCGACGTCGGGTCCTAGAGCTCGAACTCGAAGATCTCGAGGACGTCACCTGAAGCCGCGGCCAGGCCGCTGGCTCGTGGATCCGCCCGGGCAACCGCCCGAAGGAACTACGCCGACGCCTCGACGCCGTCGGCGTCGGAATCGGCGTCGGAGTCGTCGGAGGGGGTCGGCTCGGCAGCGGTTCGTTCCGCCAGCGTCCTCTGCACCGTCAGGGAGTTGGTGACCAACTCGCCGAACCCCTCGGGATCTGCGAGCAGCCAGGCATGGCCTGCTTCCTCGATGATGTCCCCTGGAGCCCCGGCAGCATCACAGATGGCGAGGAAGGTGGCCTCGGGTACCACGTTGTCCTCCGAGCCCCACAGCACGGCGACCGGTAGGCCGCTCTCCGCGAGGGAGGTCAGTTCCTCTCGGAGATCCGCCTGACGAGCGAGGTCGGCTGCGCGCCACAGCGAGCGGGGATTGGTCATCGCGTTGCCGACGAGGTCGCGAAGGACGACGGGCAACACCTTGCGGTAGTCACGGTTGGTGAACTCGCTCGGCAGGCGCAGGCCCCAGTCCCAGAGGGGTCGGTCCGACAGCGACCTCGTGCCGCGCCGTCCGCCGGTCTTCCACACCGAACCACCGATGGAGTTGACGAGCACCAGGGCGCGAACCCGGTCGGGGTAGTGCCAGGCCGTCGCGGTCGCGACCGCACCGCCGAAGGAGTGCCCCACCAGGGCGACCGGCTCGTCGACGCCCAGGTGTTCGAGGAGCTGCTCGACCCACCGGGCGAGCTTCTCGAAGGTGTACTCGCCATCGAGGGGGGCGCTCTTGCCGAAGCCGGGCAGCGCGGGGGCGATCACGCGCGCTCCGGTCGCCGCGATCATCGGGAGGGCGCGGGCGTAGGAACGTGCGGTCAACCCCCAGCCGTGGAGGAACACCAACGGTGGACCCTCGCCGGCGTCGCCGTAGACGACCGGCTGGCCATCGAGCGTTGTGCGGTGCCACCGCAGTCGTACGTCATCGAGGCGCGGCACGCAGGCCTTTCGCGTCGAGATGGGGCCGCCAGACCCCACGAACGTCGCTTCGCGACCTCTCCCGGTGGGGCGTGAAGCTTCCCAGCAGTCTACCTGGCGGCCACGTCAGCGACGGGGACGTGCCGCTTCGCCGCTAGGGGAGGTCCCGGCATCGCCCCGCGTCGCCGGACCCTCAGACGCTCGACGGGACCCCGTACTTGCGTCGGAACTCCACGCCGTCGAGCTCGTCGAGGTCGTGCTCGAGCTCGGTCTGTAGTTCGTCGGCATCGTGTTCGTCGCTGAAGGATCGTGCCCAGACCAGGGCGCCAGTGGCCGCGACCTGCAGCTGCACGTCAACGATCAGCGCGTTCTCGTACCCGGTGCGACGTCGGACCAGCACCCGGAAGTCCCGGCGGGGTGAGCCGGCCTCAGCCACGACACCCTCCCTCGTTGTCCGTGTCGCCCGTCTGCGGGCCGCGACGATCGAGACGATCACCCCGAGGTTCGCGGAACCCGAGGCTGAAGGTAGCGGCTCGGTCGCGGCCGGGTCTTGGGCAGATGTCTCATGGGGCCATCGCTGCCCATCCGACGTCCACTCAGCGCGCGGAGCGTTCCCGGTAGGCTCGCCCGACCCTACGAGGCGGCCGACGAACCACGAAGCGAGGTCGACCGGGTCGACACGGCGGATGTCCGTCGCAACCACCAGCGAGGTCGAACAGCCGATGAAGGTCTACACCAAGCGCGGCGACGACGGCACCACCGGCCTGTTGTACGGCGGGCGGGTGGACAAGGATGACCTGCGCACGACCGCCTACGGGACCGTCGACGAGACCTGCAGCGCGCTCGGTCTCGCCCGAGCCGAGTTGGTCGATGACCACACTCGTCAACAGCTGCACGACCTGATCCTGCGGGTGCAGCGGGAGCTGTTCGTCGTCGGCGCTCAGCTGGCGACGCTCACCGAACACTGGGACCGACTTGAGCCCGGCGTCAGCTGCGTGGATGCCACGATGGTCGACGCACTCGACGAGCTCATCGATGCGTCGGTCGAGCGTCACCCCTTGCCGCAGAGCTTCGTCGTCCCGGGCGGCACCCGTGCGGCGGCGGCCCTCGACCTCGCTCGAACGGTGTGTCGGCGGGCGGAACGGCATGTGGTGGCCCTGCACCGGGCCGGCGGGTTGCCGGACGAGGCAGCCCTGCGCTACCTCAACCGGTGCGCCGACCTGCTGTACGTGCTCGCCCGCGAAGCCGAGGGAGAGCACGTCTCGTCGCGCGAGGATGCGTGACCTTGGGCGTGGCCACCCAACGCACGGTCGTCGATGACCTGGGCACCTCCGTCACCCTGCCACGGCACCCGCAGCGGATCGTCTCCCTCGTGCCGAGCCTGTCGGAGGTGCTGTGGTGGTGGCACCTGGCGGATCGGATCGTTGGCGTCACCGAGTACTGCATCGCCCCACCACGCGCGTTCGAGGCAGCGCAGCGACTGCGAGGTACCAAGAACGCGGACGTCAGCGCGATCATCGACCTGGAGCCGGACCTGGTCGTCGCCAACGAGGAAGAGAACCGCGAGGTCGACGTCCGTCGACTGCGGGACGCCGGCATCGCGGTCTACGTCACCAAGGTGCGCACGTTGCGGGACGCCGCAACCAGCCTCAGCCGGCTCGGCGAGGCGGTCGGAGTCGGAGGCGCCGGAGAGGGGTTGGCGGCGACGTTGCGTCGCGCGAGCGACCGTGCCGGGCAACGGGGCCCGCGTCTACGCGTCGTCTGTCCGATCTGGCGCGATGGCGCCGGCAAGGGCGAGGACGAGACCTGGTGGGTGATCGGCCGCGACACCTACGCCGCGGACCTGCTCGCCGTTGCGGGGTTCGACGTCGTCCCGGCACCAGCTCACCAGGAAACCGGCGAGGAGGGCGAGTCGCGCTACCCGCGGTTCGCGCTTCGTGAACTCGCCGACGCCGAGCCCGAGGTGATCCTGCTGCCAGACGAGCCCTACGCGTTCACCCGTCAAGACGCCGCGGAGTTCCGCGACTGGCCCGCAGCCGTCCGCCACCTCGACGGCACGGCCCTGGTGTGGTGGGGACCGAGGACCCCGGATGCGATCGGCGACCTCGACCGGCTCCGTCGGTCGATCGCCCGACGGGCCGAACGCCGGCGCCGCCGGTAGGAGCGCCGGTCACACCCTCGGTGGCATCTCGGCATCCGGCGGTCGAGCCGACGGAGACGTCGTCGGGTCAGCAGGCGGTCGGTCAGTAGCTGTGGTCCGCGTCGGGGAACTCGCCACCGGCGACCTCTGCCTGGAAGGACTTGACCGCGTCCGCGATCACCGAGCGAAGGTCGACATAGTTCTTGGCGAACCTCGGCGCCGGACGCGTGCTCAGCCCCAGTAGGTCGTGGAGGACCAGGACCTGGCCATCGGTGTGCGGTCCTGCCCCGATGCCGATCGTGGGGACGACCAGTTCCTCGGTGATCTCCTGGGCGAGAGCCGACGGGACCGCCTCGAGGACGATGGCGAAGGCGCCCGCCTCCTCGAGCGATCGTGCGTCCTCCATCAACCGTCGAGCTGAGGCGTCGTCACGACCCTGGACCCGGTAGCCGATCTGGTTCACCGACTGGGGTGTGAGGCCGAGGTGGCCCATGAAGGGCATCCCCATCTCGACCGAGCGTCGTGCCAGTTCTGCGACGGGCCCAGCCCCCTCAGCCTTGATCGCGTTCGCGCCGGTCTCTTTCAGCAGGCGGATCCCGGACCGGAGCCCTTCCTCCACATCGACCTGGTAGGAGCCGAAGGGCAGATCGGCGACCACGATGGTGTTCGGGGCGCCGCGCACGACGGCGCGGGTGTGGTGGATCATCTCCTCGAGGGTTACCGGCACGGTCGAGTCGTACCCGATGACGTTGTCGCCGACCGAGTCGCCGACCAGGATGACCGGGATCCCTACCGCGTCCAGGATCGTCGCGGTCGGGTGGTCGTACGCGGTGAGCATGGAGAAGCGCTCGCCCCGCGCCTTCATGGCCTGCAGATCACGGATCGCGTAGGGGCGGGTCCGCTCCCGCGTAGCCGGATCGTTCGCAGCATCAGAGGACACCGTAAGAACCTTCCTGCCGGCCCCGAAGGGTCCAGCGGCTGTGGGACGGTGAGGTGAAGAGTGTGCCCGGTCGCGCTGCTCGACGCACGTTCGCGAACCGATCGTGGCCACCGCCCAGGAGGCCGGTCGGGGTGGGCGAGGGTCGTTCGGCCAGGGCATCATGTGAGGGTGCGATGCTTCGGCCGGTCCTGCGAGGTGCGCCGGATGGGAGGTGCTCAGTGGGTCGACGTTCCGGTCTCCCTGATCTGATCGCGGTGCATCGCGACGGTCGTGCGGCCCGCGTGACGATCGAGCGGCTCTCCCGCGCCGGGGTCGATGGTGGGGCGATCTCCCTACCTGGCGAACGAGAAGTGGTGACCGCCGGCCGCTACGGCGATCGCCAGACCGACCTCGGCAGCTCGTTGGCCCTCGGTGGCCGGGTCCTGCGGGGTGCCGTGTGGGGCGTCGGTCCGGGTGCGGCCTTCGGCCTGGTCCTGTTGGTGATCGCGACGGAGCCCAGCGCGACCGTGCTGCTCGCAGGGGCGGGCGGCGGGGCGGTGCTGGGTGTCGGCATCGGGATCCTGCTCTCCCTGCTGATGATCCCAACGATGGCCAGCTCGTGGGAGCGGACGTTCGCGCCGATGCTTCCTGGCGGCGTTGCCGTGGGTATCCGGATCAACGGGCCACGAACGCTGCGTCGCGCACGGCCCATCCTGCGTCGTACCGATGTGCAGAGCGTGATGGAGGTCGTCGACCTCGACGAGTTGCCTTCCACGCCGCCTTGGGAGGCGCCGGGACCGGCGCCACCCAACGACGACCAGGTGTGACCCGTTCGTGGCCAGGGGCGTCAGCCGCGCCAGCCATTGGTGATGGGAACGCGACGGTCACGTCCGAAGGCACGCTCGGTGATCTTCGGGCCAGGAGCCGACTGACGTCGCTTGAACTCGGCCCGGTCGATGAGCCGGATCACTCGCTCCACCTCGTCGCGGTCGTGGCCTCGCTCGACGATCGCGTCGATCCCGAGGTCGAGTTCGACGTAGCTGCGGATCAGGTCGTCGAGTACCTCGTAGGCGGGCAGCGAGTCCTGGTCGACCTGGCCGGGACGTAGTTCAGCCGACGGCGGCTTCTCGATCGTCGTGGTGGGGATCACCTCGCCGTCACGGTTGCGCCACCGGGCCAGCTCGTAGACGAGCAGCTTGGGGACGTCCTTGATCGGCGCGAAGCCTCCCGCCATGTCCCCGTACAAGGTGGAGTAGCCGACCGCGTACTCCGACTTGTTGCCGGTCGTGAGCACGATCGAGCCATGCTCGTTGGACAACGCCATCAGCAGGACCCCACGGAGGCGGGACTGGAGGTTCTCGTAGGCGACGCCTGGCTCACGACCACCGGCGTGATCACGATCGAACCCGCTGGCGACGAGCTCCCCCAACACCTCGCTGGTCGCGGCGAGTGGTCCGGCGATCGGCAGTACGAGGTGGTGACACCCGAGCGTGTCCGCCAGGACATCGGCGTCGTCGACGGAGTGAGCGGAGGAGTAGGGCGATGGCATCGCGACCGTGGTGACGTGTTCGGGTCCGAGCGCATCGACCGCCAGGGTCGCGACGACCGCGCTGTCGATGCCGCCTGACAGCCCGACCACCGCATCGGTGAAGCCGTTGTGCACGCAGTAGTCGCGGGTGGCGCGTACGAGGGCCGTCCACACCTCACCGACGGGATCGAGGTCCTCAGGTGGTGGTGCGGGCACCAATGGGGGACGGTCGGTCCCCGCGCCGAGCAGGGTGGGAAGCGACGACGAGGTAGCTGCTGCCTCGACGTCGAGGTCGTGGATCACGAGGTCGTCGGCGAAGCGGGCGCCCCGCGCCACCACGCGGCCGTCGGGTGCGGCCAACAGCGAGTCGCCGTCGAACACCACCTCATCCTGGCCGCCGACCACGTTGCAGTAGGCGACCCACGCGTTGCCGCGCGTGGCGTGGTGGCGGACCCAGCGTTCACGGTCCTCGCGCTTGCCCTGGTGGTAGGGGGAGGCGTTGAGGTTGGCGATCACCTGCGCGCCGGCAGCGACGCTGGCTTGGACCGGGCCGTTCTCGGTCCAGAGGTCCTCGCAGACGGTCACACCCACCGAGACCCCGGCCACCGAGACGACACATGGGCGATCCCGTGGGGTGAAGTAGCGGGCCTCGTCGAAGACGCCGTAGTTGGGCAGGCGCAGCTTGTCGTAGGTCGCAACGATCTGCCCGTCCGCCATCACCGCTGCCGAGTTGGTGAGGTTGCGGGTCGCCAGCGCCACGTCCCAGTGGTCGGTGTCGGTGGCGTCACCTTCACCCTCGCCGACGAACCCGATGATCGCGACGGTCCCGGAGGGTCCCGCCTCGGCCAAGCGGTCGAGTGCGCGCAGGTTGGCTGCGACGAACTCGCGCTTCAGCAGCAGGTCCTCAGGGGGATAGCCGGGGATCGTGAGCTCGGTGAAGA
>SKNK01000432.1 GCA_007120565.1 Nitriliruptoraceae bacterium
CGGTGAGGAGCACGAAGATCCACAGGAAGAACGCCCAAGCAGGGACGTCGAACGCGATGTCGCCGACGACCGAGATGTTCTGGGGCAACCCGGCGTAGGCCGGACCGAGGAAGGCGAACAGCGCGGCGATCACCGTCTGTCCCAGGAACTTCGTGGTCTTGGTGAGGCCGAGGTTGCGTTGGGCGCGCACCTTGATGAGGTCGTCGGCGAACCCCACGACCGCCATGGCGACGAAGGTCCCCAGCACCAGGACACCCAGGGCGGTGATCCGCGTCCCGGTCAGGTGAGCGACACCGAACGCGACGACGGTCGCAAGGACGATCGCCGTGCCTCCCATCGTCGGTGTACCGGCCTTGTGCTGGTGCTCCGGCCCCTCCTCACGGATCGGCTGCCCGAACCCGCGCTCCCGGAAGTAGCTGACGACCAGCGGGGTGCCGGCCAACGCAACGAGCAACGCGACGGCTCCGGCGATCAGGATCGCGATCACGTGGTGGACCTCCCAGCCGCGACGGTCGCGGCGAGCGAGATCAACCCCGCGACCTTCGAGCCCTTGACGAGTAGGACGTCCCCGCTGCGGAGCGCACCGGTGACGTACATCGCCGCTTCTTCGGGATCGGGAACCTGGCGAACCACGATGTCCGCGGCTTCACCCGCCCCGCGGGCGATGCCCTGTGCCTCGTCGCCGACGACGACCAACTCATCGACGCCCAACTCCACGCAACGATGTCCGATGCCCACGTGTTCCTCCTCAGCGGTCGGACCGATCTCCCCCATGACGCCGAGCACCGCGAAGGTCCGACCGGTGCGTTCGATCGCCACCAACGTCTCGAGGGCCGCACGCACCGACGTGGGGTTGGCGTTGTAGGCGTCGTTGATGAAGGTGACGCCATCCTGCACGAACACCTCACCGCGCCCTGGCGAGATCCGAGCCTCGGCCATGGCTGCGGCAGCTGCCTCGATATCGACGCCGAGGTAGCCCGCGACCGCCAGCCCGAGCAGCGCGTTGTTCACCTGGTGACGACCAGCGACGGGCAGCCGGAGGCGAGCCTCTCCCCACGGTGTCACCGCGGTCGCACTGGCTCGCGCGTAGCGATCCAAGGTGACCTCGCGCGCGTGGACGTCAGCGTCGAGATCGTCGGTGGCGACGCGGAGCACGTTGGGAGCGATCGCCGCCATCGCGGCGACCCGTGGATCGGCGACGTTCAGGATCGCCATCCCGCCCGGCCGGAGAGCCTCCACCAGTTCCTGCTTGCCCCGGGCCACGTCATCGATGGTGCCGAAGACCTCGAGGTGGACCGCGGCGACCGCGGTGATGACCGCGACATCGGGAGACAACGCGGGCGCGAGCGCGGCGATGTCTCCGACGTGTCGCGCGCCGACCTCGGCGACCAGTACCTCGGTGTCTTCGCGTAACCCCAACAGGGTCAGCGGCACGCCCAACTCGTTGTTGAAGGAGCCGGCGGCCGCGTGGACCCGTCGGCCGGCGCCGACGGCCGCCGCCGCGAGGTCCTTGACCGTGGTCTTGCCGACCGACCCGGTCACGGCGACCGACGAGGGCCGGACGTAGGCACGAACCGCCGCCGCCAGACGAGCGAGAGCCACCCAGGGATCATCGACGACCACGACCGGCACCCCGACGTCGAGGTGGCGGCCGGCGACGACGGCGACCGCACCACCGTCCACCGCCGCGGCGGCGAAGTCCTGTCCGTCGGCGTGCTCGCCCGGAAGGGCGACGAACAGCGCCTTGCCGTCCGGCAGGCGTCGGGAGTCGGTGGCGACCTGATCGATCACGACCTGGGGGTCACCGGCTACCTCGCCGTTGACGGCGTGGGCGACCTCGCGCAGCGACAGTTCGATCACCGGTGCCCTCCGATCGCTTCGAGCGCCTCGGCGGCCACGGCGCGGTCGTCGAAGGGCACCACTCGGTCCGCGAGCTCCTGGGTCGTCTCATGTCCCTTGCCGGCGATGAGCACCACGTCCCCCGGTGTTGCGCGCTCGATGGCGCGGTGGATCGCCTGGCGACGATCGAGTTCGAGCACGACCTCGGACGACGCATCGGTGGCCTTGGCGCCCGTCGCCAGGGCATCGAGGATGGCCTGCGGATCCTCGCTGCGCGGGTTGTCGGACGTGAGCACGGCGACGTCGGCGAGGGTCGCCGCCGCGCCCATCGCGGCGCGCTTGCCTCGGTCGCGATCGCCCCCGGCCCCGAGCACGAGGATCAGCCGCCCCTGCGGATCGAGCGAGGTCCGCAGAGAACGCAGGACCGAGCTCACGGCGTCCGGGCTGTGCGCGTAATCGACGAGGACCTCGATCTTGGACGCCGCCTGCACGCGCTCCAGTCGCCCTGGGGCACCGGGGCACGCCGCAACGCCCGTGATCGCTGCGTCCCGAGGCAGGCCGACCGCCGTCGCGGCGACCACGGCGACCACCGCGTTGGCGAGGTTGAAGTCACCGGGCATCTGGGTGGTCACCTCCACCTCGTCGTCGCCCCAACGCAGACGCGCCAGCCCACCGCGGACGTCGAGCTCCTCGGCGACGATCTGGACGTCGGCGGCGTCATCACGCCCGACCGTGGTCACCGGCACGGTCGCCTGATCGGCGAGGCGTCGTCCCCAGGCATCATCGATCACCACCACCCCATGGCGCGTGAACTCCGGGGTGAACAACCGGGCCTTCGCCGTGAAGTACGCCTCCATCGAGCCATGCCAGTCGAGGTGGTCCTGCGACAGGTTGGTGAACACCCCGACCGCGAACCGGGTGCCGTCCACACGGCGCAGGTCCAGACCGTGGGAGGAGACCTCCATGGCCACGACGTCGACCCCACGGTCGTCCATGTGGCGGAGCAGGCGCTGCAGATCGGTCCCTTCTGGGGTCGTGCGCAGCCCCTCCTGCCGTTCACCGTGGATCCTCGCCTCGACGGTGCCGATCACGCCGGTTCCCCTGGCTGAAGCTGCTGCGGCGGCTTCGAGCAGGTACGCGATCGTCGTCTTGCCGTTGGTGCCGGTGATGCCGACCACCGCCAGTCGGTCGCTGGCGCGGCCGTGGATGACGGCAGCCGCTGGCCCGGTTGCGGCACGAACGGAGGGGACCCGGATCTGCGGGACGGCGAGGTCGAGCCAGCGTTCGACCAGCAACGCCGCAGCTCCGGCCTCGACGGCGCTCTCCGCGTGATCGTGGCCGTCGTGGCGCGCACCGGGGATGGCGCAGAACAGCCAGCCGGAAGCGACCTGCCGGCTGTCGTGGGTGGCGTCGATGACCTCGACGTCACGGCCATGACGCTCTGCACGGTGCAGTGCAGCAGCCACGTCGGACAAGGTGGCGGTCACGGTGCTCCTCGTGGGGTCCGGTCGGCAGGGCGGATGGTCGGGCGACGAGCTGTGGACGCCCGGGAGGCATCGGCCCGCCCCCAGAGGTGAGCGTAACGCCGCTGCCTCGGCGTTCCTCGCACCCTCTGTGGCCGCCTGGACGGCCTTCTCGGCGAGCACCGCTAGTCCGAGGCCGGGTCACCAACGGGAGGCGACGAGGGGTCGTCGATCGGCACCCCGAGTCGGTCGGCCACCTCGTCCTCTTCCTCGGCCGCCGCCAACTCATCGAGCACGGCCTGCGCACGTACCAGGGCCTCTGGCAGGGTGGGGCTGCTGCCGTCTGGCGGAACGCGGCGAGCGATCAACGCTGCCTCCATGACCTCGGCGAAGACCGGTGCGGCGACGATCCCACCCCAGATCGGGTAGGGCTCATCCACCATCACGGCCACCACGATCTGAGGGTCATGCGCGGGAGCGAAGCCGGCGAAGGTCGCCACGTAGCGGTCCGAGTACCCACCTTCGGGTGCAGGCTTGCGGGCCGTGCCCGTCTTTCCGGCGACCGAGTAGCCCGGGACCGAAGCCAGTGCGCCGGTCCCCATGTCGCCGGACACGGCGTCAACGAGCATCGCCTGAACAGCCTTGGCGGTGCCCTCGCTGATCACCTCCCGCTGCCTGGCAGGCGAGTTGGGCGAGAGGCGGCCGTCGCCGCCGACGGTGCCACGGACCACGCTCGGGTCCATCGCGATGCCGTCGTTGGCGATCGTGGCGTAGGCGTTGGCGAGTTGGATCAACGTCACCGCGACCCCGTGACCGATCGCGATGGTCGGCAGGGAGCTTCCCCACCAGTCCTCGTGGCCCATCAACAAGCCCGATGCCTCGCCCGGGAAGCCCAGGTTGGTTGGACGCCCCAGACCGAAGTCGCGCAGGTAGCTGTCGAGCCGCTCGTCGCCCAACTGCTGAGCGATCTGGATCGTCCCGACGTTGCTGGATCGCTCCATGATCTCGCCGACCGTCCAGGTCGACTCGTCATGAGGATGCGCGTCGGTGAAGGTGCTCGAGCCGACCTTGATCCGGTCCTGCACGGTCAGTTCCGTCGTCGGGCTGACCAGACCCTCCTCGATCGCTGCCGCGATGGTGAAGGCCTTCTGGGTCGAGCCGGGCTCGAACATGTCGGTGATGGCGCGGTTGCGCCAGGCTTCCGCATCGTCCTGGGCCCGCTCGTTGGGGTCGAAGCCCGGGGTCGAAGCCATCGCGAGCACCTCGGATGAGGCCACGTCGAGCACGACGACGCTGGCCCCCTTGGCTTCGAACTGTTCCACCGCGTCGTTGACCGCCACCTCAGCAGCGTGCTGCACGTCACGGTCGAGGGTGAGCACCACATCGGTTCCCACCTGCGACGGCAACAGTTCTCGTACTCCCGAAGCGATGTCCAGTCCGCCCGGCGCCCGCTCGAGTAGCAGGGTGCCCGGTTCACCACGCAGCACGGTGTCGTAGTGGGCCTCCAGGCCCTGCAGCCCGTCACCGTCGATACCGGTGAAGCCGACCACCTGGGCCGCGAGACCACCACCTGGGTACACCCGCTTGGGCTCGGCCAGGACGCCGATCCCGGGGAGCTCGAGGTCACGGATCTCACGCCCGACCTCGTGGTCGAGCTGGCGTCCCAGGTAGACGAAGTGCGCGTCACGTTCGAGCCGCTCGACCAGGTCGTCGACCTCACGACCGAGGATCGGGGCGAGTGCGGTGGCGACGTCGACCGGTTCCGCGGCAGGCGGGATGATCTCACCCTCCGCGGTCTCACCGCCCTGGTACGCCCGAGGATCGGCGTAGATGGTCGCGCCTTCCACCGAGGTCGCCAGCACGTCACCGTCCCGGTCGTAGATCCGTCCCCGAGTAGCGGGCAACTCGATGGTGCGCTCACGCTGGCGCACGCTCGCGTCGGCGTACTCGTCCGCCTGGACGATCTGGATGTGCGCCAACTGTCCGAGCACGACCAGCAACACCAGGCCGTAGATGACCAGCAGCCACCGGATGCGCCGAACCGCGACCCGGTCCGCGTTCCTGCTGAGCAGACGCGGGAGGCCGGCGAGTCGCCGCGGCTTGGGCTGTCGGGTCATCTAGCGCTCCGCGGAGAGGACGGGCTTGAGCGGGTCGGGGGTGGACTCCGGCAGGGGCGCCTGTACGACCGCGCCATCGACGGGGAGGTTGCGTTCGAGGTGCAGGTGGCGTGATGGCCCGGACGGAACGAGACCGAGGTCCAGGGCCGCCTCCCGGATCCGACCGGGGTCCTCCAAGGTCGCGACCTCGGCGACCAGACTGCCGTAGGCACGTTCGCTATCAGCGACCTGCCGCTCGAGGGCGCGAGCTTGCACCGCCTCAGCGGCTGCCAAGGCGTTGAGGGCGACCGCACCGAAGACGCCACCGCCGAGCAACAGGATCATCACCAGCGCGTAGGCCAACGTGTGCCGCCGACGGGGCTCGACGACGACGCTCAACTCCGGGCGGCGATCGTCCTCCCGCTGTCGTGCCGGACGTCGGGTGGTCAGTGGTGCGCTCATCGGTGACCTCCTGGCAGCCGCCGTACCGCCCGCAGCCGCGCTGAGGCAGCTCTGGGGTTGGCGGCGATCTCCTCCTCGTCAGGGCGTTCCGGCCGCCGCACGAGCGGCTCGGCCATCGGCGTGCGTCCGCAGCCACAGACCGGCAATCCTGGAGGGCAGATGCATCCGGTCGCCGCGGCAGCGAAGGCCTGCTTGACCCGACGGTCCTCGAGGCTGTGGTAGCTGAGGACGACGGCAACGCCACCGGGGGCGAGTCGCTCCACCGCTACCGGCAGCACCGCGTCCAACGCCGCAAGCTCGTCGTTGACCGCGATGCGCAACGCCTGGAAGGCGCGGGTTGCCGGGTGCCCACCTCGGCGTCTGGCTGCGGCAGGGATGGCGTCGCGAACGACCTCGGCCAACGCGGTCGTCGAGTGCAGCGGTCGCGCGGCGACGATGCCGCGGGCCACGCGATCAGCGAAGCGTTCCTCGCCGTAGTCACGCAGGATGCGGGTCAGCTCCCCCGTGGACCATCCGTTGACGATGTCCGCGGCGGAGACCGGCAGGTCCGGATCCATCCGCATGTCCAGCGGGGCATCCTGGCGGTAGCTGAACCCCCGTTCCGCGATGTCGACATGCATCGACGAGATGCCCAGATCGAGCAGGATGCCCGCGATGGTGGGGATGCCTCGCTCATCCAGCACGGCGGGCAGCTCGTCGAACCTGGCGCGGACCAACTCGACCGCCGCGCTCTCACGGACGACGGCGAGGTGGTCGGCGGAGAGCTCGAGCGCCATCGGGTCTCGGTCCAGCCCGATCAGGTGCGCGTGGCCGTACCGCTCCGCCCGAGCCTCGATCACGGCCCGCGCGTGCCCTGCTGCCCCGAGGGTCGCGTCGACGATCACGCCGTCCGGGGCCTCCGACAGCAACGCGACAACCCGGTCGAGCATGACCGGGAGGTGGGGGACGGTGGTCATCGTCATCCGGTCACGCGGTCGCGGCGACGGGCTGCGCGAACTCCGGCAGCACGATGACCTCGGCGGTCTCGATGTCCGCGAGCCTGCCGGCGACGTCGAGGGCGAGCAGTCCGAGCGCCGCCCGCGCCTCGAGGGCAGGGCGAGCGATCGCGGCCTCCACGCTCCGACG
>SKNK01000146.1 GCA_007120565.1 Nitriliruptoraceae bacterium
AGGCGGAGAGCATCGACGAGCGGCTCGCGGTGCGGGCGCGCCAGGTGTACATGCACGGGGCTGGGACCGAGCTCGAGACGCTGCTCGCGGCGGAGGGGCCCAACGTCGCCGTCGAACGGGCGAGCTTCTTCGCCGCGATCCAACAGCGCGAGGTCGCCGACCTCGAGGATGCGATCGCGGTTCGCTCTCGGCTGGAACAGACCCGCGAGCTGAAGCTCGAGCGGGAGGGGCAGCTCGAGGTCCACACCCAGGAGCTCGCCGAACTCCGTGAGGCGATCGAGGGAGAACTCGAGGGGGCAGAACAGCAGGTTGCCGCGCTCGAGGAGATCGCCTCGCGTCAGCGCACGATCAACCAGGGCGGTCAGCAGGGCATTTACGCCTGCCCGCTCGACCCGTGGCTCACCCACTTCATCGACTCGTGGGGGTTCGCGCGCTCCGGCGGACGCTCGCACAAGGGCACCGACATGATGGGGCCCATGGGCGCCCCGGTCTACGCCTTCACCGACGGGGTGATCCTCCGCCAGTCGAACAACCGCCTCGGGGGTCGCACGCTGTACCTGCGCGGCGACGACAACCAGGTCTACTACTACGCCCACCTCCAGGGCTACGCCCCCGCAGGGTCGGCCGGCAACCGGGTCCAAGCCGGTGACCACGTCGCCTACAACGGCAACACCGGCAACGCGCGCGGCGGGCCGGCCCACATCCACTTCGAGCGCCACCCGGGTGGCGGGTCCGCGGTCAACCCCTACCCCTGGCTCGCGCGCGCCTGCTTCTGACGCTCCAGCTCACCCTCGAGGCATCCGGGATCTTGGAGGTACGGCGCGACGGATGGACCGGGACGCCGCTGGATGAGCTGGTGGGTGCGGCTGGGCTACGCTCGCGGGCTGCCACCTCGCCGTCCCTGCGGAGACCCTCGTGAACCTCGCCCTGCCTGCTGCCATCTTCGCCGGTGTGTTGATCGCCGTGCAGTCGGCGCTGATCGGCGCGTTCGGTGAGCGGATCCCCCCGTTCGTGGCCTCGACGTGGGTGCACCTGAGTGGGCTGGTCGTCGGGGTGCTCGGCGTGATGATCGTCCCGCGGCTCGGGTTCGAGTTGGCGGCCGTTCGGCAGGCTCCGTGGGGCCTGCTCGCCGGGGTCGCCGGGCTGCTGCTGGTCACGGGGATCGCGGTCGCGGTGAGCGGCCTCGGGCTCGCGTCCACGCTGGCGATCGTGACCGGCACGCAGCTGCTGGTCGGTTTCGTGATCGAGAGCGTCGGTGTCCTGGAGAGGACCGTCGCGCTGGACCCGGTCCGGCTCGGTGGTGCGCTGCTGATCGTGGTCGGGGTCTACGTGGTGGTCAGCCGCGGGCCCATCGCGACCTGACGCCCTGGCTCAGGTCGGACGGAACCCGGTACGGCAGGCCACGTACCGCCGGAGCCAGTACGGGCAGAGACGACTACCGTGCCCGGTCAACCGTGTGAGGAGCCACCGTGGGCCGACACGTCCTGGTCTGGGACGCACCCAACGTCGATATGACGCTGGCCAACATCATCGACGGCAAGCCGACCGCCAAGGAGCGGCCGGACATGGCCACCCTCGGTCGCTGGCTGGTCGATCACGCCGACCCCGGCGATGACATCGAGGCCTGCGTCTTCGTCAACGTGGCACCTCACGTCGCGGGGCCGCTGCGTGGGTGGGTGCTGTGGCTGCTGGAGCAGGGGTTCCGGGTCTTCGCCAAGCCGAAGGATGGCGACAGCGACGTCGACGACGACATGGTCGACCACCTCTGGAGCCGGTTCGACGAGGGCGACCTCGACGCGGTCTACGTCGGCTCCAACGATGCGAAGGCCTTCCTCGAACCTCTCGCCGACCTGCTCGAACGCGGCGTGGCGGTCAGCGTGCTCGGGTTCGCGGAGTACGCGGGCGGGCTCACGACCCTCGAGGGGCTGCGCTTCGTCGACCTCGAGTCGGTCGAGGGGCTGTTCGCCGAGGCACTACCTCGCATCACCCTCGAGTCTCTGCCGACCGACGGCCGCTGGTTCGAGCCGACCGGTCAGCTCGGGTTCGGCACCGTCCCGCGAGACCTCGACGTATGAGCGGGCGTCCCGACATCCGCTCCGAGGTAGCACCGCTGTCGACGGTGCTGCTCCACCGGCCGGGGGAGGAGCTCACCCGGATCACGCCGTCGAACAAGGACGAGTTGCTCTTCGACGAGCTGCTGTGGCTGGAGCATGCCCAGCTTGAGCATGACGCCTTCGCCGACGTGCTCCGCGGCGCGGGCGTCGAGGTCCTCTACGTCGAGGAACTGCTCGCCGAGGTCGCCGAGGATCCGGTCCAGGCCCGTGAACTGGTCGCGCGCCACGTGACCGAGACCACCTGCGGCCCGCAGGCCGTCGATCGCGTGCGGGACCTGGTCCTGTCCGGAACCCCGCGCGAACTGGTCGACCACCTCATCGCGGGGGTGACCCTGGAGGAGGTCGGTGCGCTCGACGGGCTGGTCGCCGCGGCCAGCGCACCGACCGAACTGGTCCTGCAGCCCCTCCCGAACCTGGTGTTCACCCGCGACTCCTCGGCGTGGGTGGGGGAGGGCGTCGTGCTCTCGCCGATGCACCGCCCGGTCCGCCGTCGCGAGACGGATCTGCTCCGCACCATCTACCGCCACCACCCGAGGTTCGCTGGCGCGCCCGTCTGGTTCGGCGGCTCCGACGTCGAGCACTATCCGGCCACCTTCGAGGGCGGAGACCTGCTGGTGGTCGGCGAGCGCGGCGTTGCGATCGGGATCTCCGAGCGGACCACCCCCTCGGGCGTCGAGACCCTGGCGAACCGGTTGTTCGATGCCGAGGTGGTGGACCGCATCCTCGCCGTCGATCTGCCGAAGGTCCGTTCGGCGATGCACCTGGACACGATCGTCACCCAGGTCGATGTCGACGCGTTCATCACCTACCCGCAGATGACCGGCTCGCTCACCTGCTTCGAGGTGGTGCCAGCCAAGGGCGGCGGGGTGCACGTCACCCAGGCCGACGGACTGATGTCGGGCCTGGCCTGGGCCGCCGACGTGCCCGAGGCGCGTGCGATCGAGCCGGCGTTCGGGTCGATCCGAGCCGAGCGGGAGCAGTGGAACGACGCGAACAACACCCTGGCGATCGCTCCCGGCGAGATCATCACCTACGAACGCAACGTCGCGACCAACGAGATCCTCGAGTCGGCAGGGTTGCGCGTCTACACCATCCCGTCCTTCGAGCTGCCTCGAGGCCGAGGTGGTCCGCGGTGTATGTCGTGTCCGATCCGGCGCGTCCGCTCGTGACCGAGACGGCTCGTCTCGAAGGGGTCGGGGTACGCCGAGGCGGGACCGACATCCTCCAGGATGTGACGCTCACCCTGCGTCGACGCGACCACCTCGCCGTGCTCGGACCGAACGGGGCCGGCAAGACCACCCTGCTGCGGGTGCTGTCGACCTACCTGTACCCGACGCGGGGTGAAGCGACCGTGCTCGGCACCACCTTCGGGCGCGGGGACCTGCGCGAGTTGCGGCCCCGCATCGGGTTCGTGTCCGTCGGGCTGGATCCGCTCACCCACGAGCGTGCCGCGGCCCTGCCCCTGGTTGCGGTCGCCTGCCGAGGCGGGTTGTGGCCGCCGCCGGGCATCCTCGATGATCCGGCGTTGCGCTCTGCCGCGGAGTCGGCGTTGGCTCGGGTCGGGGCGGGCCACCTCGCCGAGCGCCGGGTCGACACCCTGTCCCAGGGGGAGCGCCAACGGGTGAGGATGGCCCGAGCGTTGGCGACCGACCCGGAACTGCTCCTGCTCGATGAGCCCTTCGCCGGGCTCGATCTGGGCGGACGGGAGGCGCTGCTCCTCGACGTCGAGCGGCTGCTCGCCGACCCCGACGGCCCGACCGTGGTCATGGTCACCCACCACCTCGAGGAGCTCCCTCCTGGCGTGGTGTCGGGGCTGCTGCTCCGTTCCGGGCGCAGCCTCGCCGCCGGACCGGTCGACGACGTGCTCACCGACGCGGCGGTCAGCGAGGCCTTCGGCATCGACGTCGAGGTACGACGTCGCGGCGGTCGGTGGACCGCGACCGCCGGTGTGCGATGACCGGGCCCGTAGGTAGGCGGTGACCGGGCTCGCCGGTGTGTGCTGGAGCGCTACGTCAGTTCGTCGGCGAGGAGGTCCATGAGGAGCGAGTCCCGCCAGGTCCCCTCCTGGGTGCGTTCGCGCTGCCTCGCGATGCCGATGGGACGGAAACCGACCCGCTCGTAGCAGCGGATCGCCCGTCGGTTGTCCGCCGCGGGGTCGATCACCAACCGGTGGTGGCCACGCACCTCGATCAGCCAGCGAGCGAGGAGGCGAACCACCTCGATGCCGATGCCTCGCCCTTGGGCGTCCTCGGCCAGGAACAGATCCATGCCAGCGTGGCGGTACTCCGGGTCGTCCTCCTCGTACCACTGGGCGAAGCCGACGGGGGCACCGGCCAGCTCGATCACGTACCGGTGCGCATCCTCGCCCTCGTCGACGAACCGGCGGCGCCAGACCTCGTCGCCGGTCTCTCCCCACCACCTCGCGATCGACGGGAGTTCTGCCGCCGCAGCCAGCCACGGCACGTCGTCCAGCTTCGCGGGGCGCAGCACGATCCGGTCGTCGCGGATCACCTCGTCGTCGTGCATCGGCGTGGCCTCGGTGGTCGTCGCGGCCGACACCCGGCTGAGGGCGTCCAGGTCGGGACGGGTAGTCTGCCTGGCCGAGGGATCATCCGCGTTCTGGGAGGACCGCAATGCCTGAAGCCGTGATCGTTGCCACCGCTCGTTCCCCGATCGGGCGGGCCTTCAAAGGTTCGATGACCGAACTCCGGCCCGATGACCTGACCGCCACGATCGTCGAGGCGGCGATGGCCAAGGTCCCGGAGCTGTCCCCCGAACAGATCGACGACCTCCACCTCGGTTGTGGTCTGCCCGGCGGTGAACAGGGCTTCAACATGGCCCGGGTCGTGACGACCCTGCTCGGTTGGGACACCGTGCCCGGGACCACCCTGACCCGCTACTGCGCCTCCAGTCTGCAGTCGACCCGCATGGCGTTCCATGCGATCAAGGCCGGTGAGGGCGACGTGTTCATCTCGGCGGGTGTCGAGCTGGTCTCGCGCTACGTCAAGGGCAACTCGGACTCGCTGGAGGACACCCAGAACCCCCGGTTCGACGAGGCGCAGGCCCGGACCAAGCAGACGGCCGAGGAGGGGGCGGATGGCTGGATCCCGCCGGGGGGACTGCCGGACATCTACATCCCGATGGGACAGACCGCCGAGAACCTCGCCCTGCTGAAGGACGTCTCGCGGGACCGCATGGATGACTTCGGCTACGAGTCGCAGATGCGGTACGCGAAGGCCGATGCCGAGGGCTTCTGGGCCAACGAGATCACCCCGATCGAGCTGCCGAACGGCGAGACGCTGGCCAAGGACGACTCGCCGCGAGCCAACACCGACCGCGACAAGATGCGTGAACTCGACCCGGTCTTCCGTCCCGACGGGCGCATCACGGCGGGCAACGCCTGTCCGCTCAACGATGGTGCCGCCGCGGTGGTGATCATGAGCGATACCAAGGCGGCGGAGCTCGGACTCGAGCCGCTGGCACGGATCGTCTCCACCGGCGTCTCCGCGCTCAACCCCGAGATCATGGGCTACGGCCCTGTCGACTCCTCGAGGCAGGCGCTCGCCCGTGCTGGCATGACGATCGACGACATGGACATCGTGGAGATCAACGAGGCCTTCGCGGCGCAGGTGATCCCCTCTGCCGACGACCTGGGTGTCGACTACGACAAGCTCAACCCGCACGGTGGCGCGATCGCCGTCGGCCACCCCTTCGGCATGACCGGGGCACGCATCACCGGCACCCTGATCAACGGGCTGCAGCACCGTGACGGCACCTTCGGTCTCGAGACGATGTGTGTCGGTGGCGGCCAGGGCATGGCGATGGTGATCGAGCGGCTCCGGTGAACCCGCAGGAGTCGGTGGGCGAGACCTGGCGCGACGGGCTCGTCGAGGATGGTGACGAGCCCGTCGTCCGGTTGCGGTCGTGGAGCGGGCCGTGGCCCGACGACGACCCGGACGCGAACCTCAAGGTGGACGTCGCTGCCTACAGCCAGACCGAACCGCTCGGCACACTGGTGAACCTGGCGCGTTCGGTCGACGTACCGGTCGGCGCGTTGGCCAGGTACGTCCTCGCCCGCTGGGCATCCGGCGGCAGCGAGGGCCTGCTGGAACTCGGGCCGTCAACGGTTGAGCGCATGCGGGCCGAGGTAGCCGCGGCCGAAGATGCGGGAACCGACGAGGCCCGCCTTCGCGCGTACGAGGTGCTCAGCCAACAGGTGTCGTGGCTCGCCCACGGGCTCGATCACCCGGAACAGAGCTATCCCAACGGTGGCGCGGGTCCGGCCCAGCGCGTCCGCCTCGCGACGTACGGGCTGGCCTCCACCGCCGAGCACGTGCTCCTGACACGCATCGCCGCCGGCCACAGGGGGGAGGGCCTGTGGACCTTGCCCGGTGGCGGGCTCGATCACGGCGAGGATCCCCGTGACGGTGCCCGTCGCGAGCTGCACGAGGAGACGGGCTTGGAGGCCCGCATCGGCGACCTCTTGGACGTCCTGTCGTGGCGCATCGGCCCGGAGGAGTCCGCCTTCGGCGACGACTTCCACAGCGTGCAGTTGGTGTTCCGCGCCGAGGTCGCGACCGACGTCGAGCCCCGCGTCCTCGAGGTCGACGGGTCGACGGCGGAGGCGCGATGGGTCCGCGCCGATGAGCTGGCCGATCTCGACCTCGTCCCGCTGGCCCGCCGCGGCGTCGAACTCAGCGGTCTACGGGCGTAGAGCGGCGCGGGTGGCGCCGCCGTGGGGTTGGTGGGGTGCGCCGGTGCGCCTGTGTAACCCCGTTGTCTGGGGCGGGCCCGTTGAACGGGCTACCGGGGTTGGTGGGGTGCGCCGGTGCGCCTGTGTAA